>NZ_JBIWMX010000022.1:0-161801 GCF_044766925.1 Nocardia sp. NPDC101769
TACCACGACCCGTGTTATCTGGGTCGGCACAACAAGATCTACAACGCGCCGCGTGAGCTGATGGAGGCTTCGGGTTCGACGCTGGTCGAGATGCCGCGTCATGCCGAGCGTTCCATGTGCTGTGGTGCGGGTGGTGCGCGGATGTGGATGGAAGAGCAGCTCGGTAAGCGCATCAACATCGATCGTGTGGACGAGGCGCTCGAGACGTTGAACGGCGGTAACGAGCCGTCGATGATCGCGACGGGTTGCCCGTTCTGCCGGGTGATGCTGACCGATGGTGTCACCGCGCGTAAGGATGGTGGTGAGGTCGGCCAGGGTGTCGAGGTCGTGGATGTGGCGCAGCTGATGCTGCAGTCGATCAGCCGTGTCGAGGCCGCGACCCTGACCGAGAACCTGAAGGTTGTTCAGGCACCGAAGGTCGAAGAGCCCGAACCGGTTTCGGTGCCCGAGCCGGTCGAGGCCGTGGTCGTGCAGACCCCGGCCGAAGCCCCGAAGGCCGCCCCGGCCGGTGGCGGTCTGGCCATGAAGGGCGGCCTCGAGGCCCCCGGCGGCAAGGGTCTGGCCATGAAGGGCGGCCTGAAGGCCCCGGGCGCGAAGGCTGCCGCTGCGGCCGTCGAGACGGCTGCGGCCGAGGCGGCTGCGGTCGAGGCCGCGTCCGAGGCGACCGCGGCCCCCGCTCCGGCCAAGGGCCTGGCCATGAAGGGCCCGGCCAAGGCTCCCGGTGGCAAGGGTCTGCAGATGAAGGGCGGCCTGAAGGCGCCGGGCGCGAAGGCTCCCGCCGCCGAATCCGCCTCCGCGGCTGCGACTCCCGTCGAGGCGGCTGCCGAGGCTCCGGCGGCTCCGGCCGCCAAGCCGGGCGGGCTCGCCATGAAGGGCGGCCTCAAGGCCCCCGGCGGCAAGGGTCTCCAGATGAAGGGCGCCGCCAAGGCTCCGGGCGCCAAGCCCGCCGCCGAAGCCGCGCCGGCCGAGACCGTGGCGGAGACCACCGCCCCGGCCGCAGCTGCCGCACCTGCCACCGAGGCTCCGGCCCCGGCCGCCGAGGCCAAGCCGTCCATCGCGCCCAAGGGCCTGGCCATGAAGTCCGGCCTCAAGCGTCCCGGCCCGAAGGCCCCGGTCGCCACTGCGGCGCCGGAAGCGCCTGCGGCTCCGGCGGATTCGACTCCTGCCGAGGCCGCTCCGGCCGCCGAGCCCGCCGCTCCGGCCGAACCGGCCGCGACGGCGAGCAATGGCACGTCGGAAGGCAATGGCACCTCGGAAGGCAAAGGCACGTCGGAGGGCAATGGCGCGGCCAAGCCGCCGGCCGCCAAGCCGGGTGGCCTCGGGTTCAAGTCGGGCATGAAGGCTCCGGGCCGGAAGAACTAGGCCCCGGCCCGAAACAGCGGGCAGCCGAACCTGATTGACGAGGGCGGCGCTACCGATCCGGTAGCGCCGCCTTCGTCGTTCCCGCCGCCTACCAGCCCGTTCGCGCCGATTCAGCGGGCGCTGCGGCGGCAATTCACGGGCCATTCGCGGCCCGTTGGCTAATCTCAGGCAACATGACGGGCCGGAGTTCGCCATACTGCAAGGTATGACGGATGCGCGGGCGGTGCGGGTCGAGATCGGGGTGGAGTCTCTGGGCGGGGTCCGGATCGCCGAACAGGCGGGAGCCGCACGGGTGGAATTGTGTGCGGGGCTGACGGTCGGGGGACTCACGCCCGGGCCGGCACTCATCGAGGCGGCGGTCGAAGCGGCGGGGCATACCCAGGTGCACGTGCTGATCCGGCCGCGGCCGGGCGACTTCCGCTATTCGGCCGACGAGGTGGCGCTGATGCGCACCGATATCGAGCGGGTGCGGGCGGCGGGTGCGCACGGGGTGGTGATCGGTGTCCTCGACGAGGACGGCCATGTCGATCCGGCCGCCAATACCGAGCTGCTGGCCGCCGCGGACGAGCTGGAGGTCACCTTCCACCGCGCGTTCGACGTGTGCGCGGATCCGTATGCGGGCTTCGATCAGTTGCTGGAGCTGGGCTTCACCCGATTACTCACCTCGGGCCGCCAGGAGTCGGTGCTCGACGGCGCGGCTCTGATCGCCCGGCTGGTGACGCTGGCCGATGGCCGCATCGACGTGATGGCGTGTGGCGGCCTGCGGGCCGACAATGCCCGCCGGGTGATCGAGTTGACCGGAACCCGCGATCTGCATGCGGCCGTGCGCATTCCGGTGCCCGGCCGCCCGCAGTCCGACTCCGAGGTCTCCTTCGCCGAATTCGGAGTGCCCAGTGGCTTCGATCATTTCGACACGGATGCCGACGGCGTGTCGGCACTCTGCGAGGCGGCGCGGATCACGCTCTGACGATTGCCGCTCGCGGTCTCCTCCGCCCAGAAATCAGGGCCGGGAGTGCCGTCCGCCACGCGGCGGCTCGGGCGGCCACCCCTGATCATCGGAGAAGCCCTGATCCTGCTGCCACCCCTGATCCTGCTGCCGGGCTTGGCCCCGGATGCCCGAATCCGACCACGGCTCGCTCGGATTGAACCACGACGAGGTCGTGTACTGCCGCTCCTCCGGCGGATTCGGATTCGGCTGCACTACACCGGTTCTCGGCACCGTCGGCGGTTCACTCCCACCGGATGCACCGGGTTGCACGCCGGTTCGCGCGACAGGCTGTTCACCGGTCCACGAATCCCGCTGCTGTGCACCGGTTCTCGGTACGACCCGCTGCTCACCGCTGTACGGTGCGGCCTGTTCATCACCTCGGCGCACCACCGGTTGCGATCCGGTGCTCGGCTGAGATCCGGTGCGTGACGCGGCCGGCTGAGATCCGGTCCGCGGATCACCGGCACGACGCGGCGCGGGCTGGGATGCGGTGCGCGCCCCACCCGGACGGCGCGGCGTATTCCGTTGCGCCCCCGCACTTCGCGTCCGCTCGGCGCCCGCACCCGCGCGCACCTCGGCCGGCTTGGCGCCCAGCGGCCGGGCCAGCAGCACCGCGATGGCGGTGGTCAGCGGCACCGACAGGGCCAGCGCGATACCGCCGACCGCCGACCGCGCGATCTCGATCCCCACCGCGTCGCCGGTCAGCACATCCCGTATGGGTCGTCCGGCCACGCTGAACAACAGCAGCAGCGGCAGCGCCCCACCGGCGTAGGCGAGCACCAGGGTGTAGACGGTACTGGCGATATGGTCCCGGCCGACCCGCATGGCCGCGGAGAAAATGCTGCGGCGGTTGGCCTTCTGGTCCAGCGCCGCCAACTCGAAGGCAGCCGAGGCCTGCGTGATGGTGACATCGTTGAGCACACCGAGCGAGCCGATGATGAATCCGGCCAACAGCAGCCCGGTAATGCTCACGTGCTGGATATAGGCGGCGACATTGGTGTTCTGCTCTTCGGACAACCCGGTGAGATGGGTGACCTTCAACGACACCCAGGACAGCACCGCCGCCAGCACCATCGAGGTCAGCGTCCCCAGCAATGCCGAACTGGTGCGCAGATTCACGCCGTGCGCCAGATACAACACGGAGTAGAGGATCACCGCCCCCGCGACCAACGCCACCGGTATCGCCGGTTTCCCGTCCAGCATCGCCGGCAGCAGGAACATCACCAACACCCCGAACGCGATGACGAGCCCGATCAACGCCCGCAATCCCCGCCACCGCGCCACCGCGATGATGACCACCGCGAAAACGATCCCGATGATGCTCAACGGCAACCCACGCGCGAAATCATCGAACGAGTACAGCGTGCCTCCACCCGGATCCTGCGGCGTCTTCGGCGCCGCCTGCGGCACAATCCGAATCTTGTCCCCCACACTCAAATTCGGCTGATCCGGCGTAGGCGAATTGACGAAAACCGTCCAACTCCCCTTGTCCGCCCCCGAGTCGATCGAGATCACACTGCGCGCACACTGCCGCTGCGCCGCCGCGAGCAACTCCGGCTCAACGGTGAAAACCTTCCCATTCGACACATCGCCACAGGGCCCAAGATCCTGCTTGACCACGGTCCCCGCCTCGGAGTGCACCGCACCGCCGCCCCCGTTCTGCATGGGCAACGGAATATCGACGTGCTGAGAACCAGGCCAAAGCCAAACCAGCCCAACAACCACCGCCACCCCGATCACCGCCAATAGCCCGACGACGACACGGGCCGCATTCGTCCCAATAGCAATGGGTCCGGAGTGGTCGTGATGGTGATGATGAGAGTGCTGGTGATCGCTCACCCGCCGAGCCTAAACGAAAACCATTCCTGACATGCTGAGAGGTTCTGCTCCCGACCGCCGGCCGAAGGTTCTTCCCGATCCCAAAGGCGACAACTGATTTCGCAACGTTCGGGGCAACTCACCGGGCACCCCCAAATCGTCTCGGCTCCCAACGCAGGCACGGATACGAAATCGGCCACGGCTCTCAGCTATCCACTGAGGGCCCGGAGAGGCGGGATTGCGGGAGGGGGCGGCGGAGAGCAGGGGGATGTCTCCGCCGCCCGGGTCAGCGGCCCAGGGGGGGTAGGCCGGCTAACCAGGGCCGGACGGCCCAGGGGGGGTAGGCGGTCCGACCGGGCACTCTGAGTGCCGAGGACCACTGTACACAAAAGACGGATCTTTGCGCTAGCTAAGTCTCTAAAAACCCAACTTTCTCGTACCTGCGGTCGGTTTTAGCCAGGGTCCTACCTGCGCCACAAACCCCCGGGGACCGTGTCCACTACCGGACAAAGCGATATAAGCGCAGGTCAACAGGGCTCACGGGAATCCCCATGAACCTTGCCGTCAAATATTTCCGACCGGAAGCTACTGCCGGTAACTGGCCAGGAAGTTGCCGAACCGTTCGATGGCGACCGACAGGTCCCGCGCCCACGGCAGCGTGACGATGCGCAGATGGTCGTGATGCGGCCAGTTGAACCCGGTCCCCTGCACCATCAGGATCTTCTCCTGCAGCAGCAGATCCAGCACCAGCTTCGAATCGTCGTGGATCTCATGGACTTCCGGGTCCAGCCGCGGGAACGCGTACAGCGCGCCCGTGGGCTTCACGCACGAAACGCCCGGAATGGTATTGAGCTTCTCCCAGGCCACATCCCGCTGCTCGAGCAGCCGCCCGCCCGGCAGCACCAGGTCGTCGATGCTCTGATGGCCGCCCAGCGCCACCTGAATGGCATGCTGCGCGGGCACATTCGGGCACAGCCGGGTGGAGGCCAGCAGGTCGATGCCCTCCAGGAAGCCGCCCGCGTGATCCTTGGGACCGGTGATGACCAGCCAGCCCGAGCGGTAGCCCGCCACCCGGTACGCCTTGGACAGGCCGTTGAAGGTGAGGCACAGCAGGTCCGGGGCGAGCGTCGCCAGCGAAACATGCTTGGCGCCGTCGTAGAGGATCTTGTCGTAGATCTCGTCGGCCAGCAGCAGCAGCTGATGCTTGCGGGCCAGGTCCACCACCTGCTGCAGCACCTCTGCGGAGTACACCGCGCCGGTGGGGTTGTTGGGGTTGATCACGACAATCGCCTTGGTCTTGTCGGTGATCTTGGATTCCATGTCGGCGATGTCCGGCTGCCAGTCATTGGACTCGTCGCACAGGTAGTGCACCGGGGTGCCGCCCGCGAGCGAGGTCATGGCCGTCCACAGCGGATAGTCCGGCGCGGGGATGAGCACCTCGTCGCCATTGTCGAGCAGCGCCTGCATGACGATGGTGATCAGCTCGGAGACGCCGTTGCCCAGGTAGACGTCGTCCACATCGAATTCCGGGAAGCCGGGTACCAATTCGTAGCGGGTGAAGATGGCCCGCCGGGCGGGCAGGATGCCCTTGGACTCCGAGTAACCCTGCGCGTAGGGCAGCGCCGCGATCATGTCGCGCATGATGACGTCGGGCGCGTCGAATCCGAACGGCGCGGGATTGCCGATGTTCAGCTTCAGAATCCGGTGCCCCTCGGCCTCCAACCGTGCCGCGTGTGCGTGTACCGGGCCCCGGATCTCGTAGAGGACGTTCTGGAGTTTGGTGGACTGTTCCAGGACGCGCGGGGAGCGATGCGGAAGGTGACTCGATGGGCTCACCCCGTCAGTATCCAATTTGCCCTCCGCTTCGCTCCGGGCAGGGTTCGCGGCCCTGAGGTCTCGATTCTTCCCTCCTCCGCTCCTCCGCTCCGCTCCCCCGCTCCGTCAGTCCAGAATCGAGACGGCCGCGAACCTTCGGGCGCTGTTTCAAAGGGAGCGGTCCTGTTGCCCTCCGCTTCGCTCCAACCTCAGCGCGATGTATCGGGCGGCAGCACGCTGCGGGCGGCGGTGGAGCTGCAGAAGTCCTCGATCCTCTCGTCCAGGTCCTGCGCTTCGCCGGCGTCCCGGAATTCCGGACCGGCCAGCCGCTGACGCACCGCGCTGAGCCGTTCCTCCAACTGCGCGATCCGCTTGTCCTCGTCCAGTTCCAGCACCGGCTCCAGGGCGGCCGCGGCGCCGTCCAGGCTGCCGTTGATCAGGTGAGCGGCCGCATTGTCCACCCGGGCCAGCGACTCCGCGCCGTAGGAGCGCTTGTCGGTCGGCCCGTTCACATACAGGTCGATGGCCCGGCTGGTGGCGTCCAGGGCGGGCTCGGCCCGACCCAGATGGATGTAGGTGGCGCCGGCGTAGTAGTGGCTCTTGGGCTGGTTGAACCCGAACACGCCGCCGACATCGTCGTGGAGGTTGTCGCTGGATTCGCCGTCGCGGGCATCGTCGGCGGCGCGGATGCAGCGCTCGGCGTCGGCGGTGCTGCCCAGCCGCGACCAGATGCGGGCCTCGATGTTCAGCAGCCGCACCCGCGAGGTCGCGGATTCGGCGTAGCGCTGGCCACTCTGGGCCAGCAGGACCGCGCGACGCGGCCGCTCGGACCGGTACTCGATGAGCGCCTGCATGCCGCGGGTCCAGGCGCGCAGCGGATCGTGCTCGCACAGTTCGGCGTAAGCCCAAGCGGCCCTTGCCTGTTCACCGGCCGCGTCGAAATAGCCCAGATCCGTACTGGCATTCGCCAGCAGACCGGACAACGTACCCGCCAAAAGGTACAGATGCGCCGTATCGGACGGACGCTGATGGCCTTCCAGCAACCGGTACACCCGACGCCGCACCCGCAGCATCTCCACCATCATCGGCACCGGCGGCATGTGTACGTAATCGTTGGCGATGCGCGTGACATCCGCATCGAGCTGTTCCAGCAGGGTCGCACCCACATTGGTGCCCTCGGCCCTCCCCGCGTGCTCGCTTGCTTCGTGAGCAGCCGCCATGATCAGATCCCTCTCCGAAATCGCCGCTAACGCATCGCCCCTCATCGCACCCGTATCGACGAGTGCCAGCAGTTCCGCGTCGCTGGAATAACTGGCCTGCGCTGGCATCCCGCTCCAAAGCTCGGAACCGCCTTGGCGCACATCGAAACCGGGAACGGCGGAGCGGTCGATCAAGGGCTGGTCGATCAAGGCCGCGAACCGTGCCCGCACAACATCGTCGGACCTGGCAAGGGAAGTATCGAGGGCGGCCTGATTGATGGGGCGGGGATGCACCCGATCGCCCCCGGCCTCCCATTTCGAGACCAGTCGTTCGTGCACACCCAGGTGGGCGGCGAACTCCCGGATACTCATGCGTTTGGCATCGCGGAGGGCCCGGGCCTCTTTGCCTGACCAGTGCCGGACCACGGTGCCATCCCTTCCGAACGAACTCCGAACTCCAGGGTACGAGCGGAGAGTGGCCGCGACCACATCCGAAACCTTCTCGGTACCAGGCGTTATACGCACCGGTAATAGTGGCGGCGGAAAGGCAGCGGAATGCGGGTGTGCGGGCGTTTTCACAGCGGCCCCCGGCACGAGACCCTGGTGACCGGGGGAAGGAGGCGGGGACGTGAACGCGGACAAGCTCAGAACGGTCGAAGACTGGGTTTCCTACTACCGGCACGAGTTCGGGCTGCCGGTCAGCGAACGCGGCGGATTCGTCATGCTTCCCGTCACCGCGCAGATCGGGGTGGTGCACCTACCGGTCGCGCGGGCCGAAATGGTGCGCGGCGCACTGCAACAGCAGCGCCGCGGCGGACCCATGCTGGCCCGGCAGATTCGCTGGAGCTTTCTGGCCGAACCGGATTCGCGGCCCGGCGAACAGATCATGGCGGCCCTCAACCGGCTCGATATCGGCATTCCGGCCATCGGCAGCGCAGTCATGCTCCCCACCGGCCTCGGCCGCTGGACACGCGAGGGCTGCCACTGGGTGACGCCACCCGCACGTGATTCCAAACTCCCACCCCTGTCGGCGATCATCACGACAGCTCTGGCGGTGGGAGCGGAAAGCGAGGACTGAACGCAGCCGGTCCTCGCACCACCGAGTCCGCCCCTCCTGGCAGTCGACGGGGCGGACTCGGCTCTTTTCAACTCTCGAAACTCTCAGGGACTTCGCCCCCGAACCCCAGGGAGACAGCCGTTGAGGCTGGCTCGCAACGGTTTTCGAGATGGGGGGCTCCGGGGCCGTCAGCGGGCTTGCGCGGGCGGGGCCGGTGGGAACAGTGGGGGGAGCGTGGGGACGACCACGGGCGGGAGGCCCGGGATGATCGTGATGGTGTTCGGGCCGGGCGTGGTGGAGGGGGCCTCGGTGGTGGTGGTGGTGGGGTAGGTGTGGGGCTGGGGTGCGGCCAGCGACTCGTTGGTGGCGTCGATGGCGGTGGTGGTGGGCGACGCGATCGCGGGTTCGCTGGAGGAGCGGGTGGTGCTGGCCGGCACGGAGCTGGTGACGGCGTCCTGGCGCTGCGAATCATGGGTCAGGACTTGGGGTCCCCAGCCGAGGGTGATGCCGATGGCGGCCACCACGACGAGCGCGCCGACGGCGACGCCGGCCAGGCTGACCTCGCGGCGGCGGCCGAACTTCTCCGCCGAACCCGGGCGAGCCGGCCAGGACTGGCTGGGCTCCGGGGGAGTGGGTCCGGCGTCCTCGCGCGGGGCGGCAGGGAAGGGCGCGGGCGCGGGCCGGTGCAGCACCGGGCGGGCCAGCATGGCCGCGCCACGGGTGACCACGGTGTCGGGGGCGGCCGGGACGATGACGGGGACGCCCAGCCAGCGTCGCAAAACCTTTGCCACCAGCGGAATCTGGGCGCAGCCGCCGAGCAGGGCGACCGCCTGCACGGGCTGCTCGGAGCGCAGGATGACATCGCGCGTCATACGGGCGGAGGACTCGACGGCCAGCATGATGAGGGCCTCGAAGTTCTCCTGCGACAGCAACACCAGGCCCTCGATGGAGGGCAGTGCCACCGCACTGCTGCTGGAGAGCTGCTCCTTGGCCTCCCGGCAGAGCTTGTCGAGCGCGATGAGCCCGGTGTGGTCCGGCGGATGGGCGATTCGCCCGGAGGCGATCTGCTGTTCGCGGATCAGCGCGTCGAGATAGTCACCGCTGATATCGCTGGTGCGTTCGCTGAAGCAGACCTGCCGGGTGCCGGTATCGACGACCGTCACCGACAACCCGGACGCGCCTAGGTCATAGAGTGCGACGGTGCCGAAACCCTGCAGCTCCCCGGAGTATTCGAGGAATTCCAGCGCCGCCACCACGTCGGGCACCAGCTCGTAATTGGTGAACTGCCGCCGCGCCAGCTCGGCCCGGATGGCCCGCGCGTGATTCTCGTCCCGGTAGGCGATGGCGGTGGCGCTGATCCGCGAATCCGCGGCGAGCACCGCCCCGACGGCATCGGCGACCAACTCGTCGACCCGGCGTTCCCCGACCGGCACCGCCTGCACGTCGAACGCGTCCGGCGGGCCGTCGAATCCGCTGCGGGCCCGGGCGTATCGCTGCTGCGGGGGGGCGCCGGAATTGCGGGCGGCCTGCTCGGCGGAATCCCCGGTGAACGGACGTGCGACACGAACCGCGCCCGCCCCCACCGAAACTCCCAGAACCGAACTCATCCCGCTGCCCATCTCGTCGACACACACCCGTCGTCGCCACCTTACGACGTGCCGGGCCATCCGTACACCCGCTGTACCCGCCCATCGGACGGCGTATTCGCGCCACGAACGACGGCCAACTGTCCAGGCAGCGGCCGAATTACGCCGAGCGCCGGGTCGAAACCGCTACCCCGTAATGCAACTCACTTGGACACGGGAAAATTCAGGTAGGCCCGCGACGGCGTCGGCCCCCGCTGACCCTGATATTTCGATCCCGCCGCGGCACTGCCGTACGGGTGCTCGGCCGGACTCGTGAGCCGGATAAGACACAGCTGCCCGATTTTCATGCCGGGCCACAGGGTGATCGGCAGGTTCGCGACATTCGACAGTTCCAGCGTGATGTGCCCGCTGAATCCGGGATCGATGAAACCCGCGGTGGAGTGCGTCAGCAGGCCCAGGCGGCCCAGACTGGACTTGCCCTCCAGCCGGCCGGCCAGATCGTCGGGCAGCGAGCACACCTCGAGCGTGGAGCCGAGCACGAATTCGCCGGGATGCAGCACGAACGGCTCACCCGCGGCGGGTTCCACCAGGGTGGTCAGCTCGTCCTGCCGCTGCGCCGGGTCGATATGCGTGTAGCGGGTGTTGTTGAACACCCGGAACAGACTGTCCAGCCGCACATCGATACTCGACGGCTGCACCAGCTTCTCGTCGAACGGCTCGACCCCGAGACGTCCGTTGGCGATTTCCTTGCGGATGTCCCGATCACTAAGCAGCACTGTGCCATTTTGCCCTCCGCTTCGCTCCGGGCGGTTCGCGGCCCCCAGGGCCGCGAATTATCAGTGCTCTACCGGCGGGTTTTCCGGCGTGGACACCTCGATGACCTGTTTCGGTTTACGCGGACCCCAGGTGGCGTGGGCCTCGGCGCGCATGCGGGGGACCATGTGCGGATAGTGCAGTTCGAATGCCGGGCGCTCGGAGCGGATACGCGGCAGTTCGTAGAAGTTGTGCCGGGGCGGCGGGCAGGTGGTGGCCCATTCCAGGGAATTGCCGTAACCCCACGGGTCGTCGACGGTCACCACTTCGCCGTAGCGGTAGCTCTTGAAGACATTCCACACGAACGTGACCATGGAGAATCCGAGGATGAACGAGCCGATGGTGGAAATGGTGTTGAGCGTCGTGAATCCGTCGCTCGGCAGGTAATCCGCATAGCGGCGCGGCATGCCCTGGTTACCCAGCCAGTGCTGCACCAGGAACGTGGTGTGGAAACCCAGGAACGTGGTCCAGAAATGCAGTTTCCCGAGCCGTTCGTCCAGCAGCCGCCCAGTCATCTTGGGGAACCAGAAATAGATGCCGGCGAAGGTGGCGAACACGATGGTGCCGAACAGCACGTAATGGAAATGCGCCACAACGAAATACGTGTCGGAGACGTGGAAGTCCAGCGGCGGCGAGGCCAGGATGACGCCAGAGAGCCCACCGAACAGGAAGGTGACCAGGAAGCCGACCGAGAACAGCATGGGTGTCTCGAAGGTCAGCTGCCCGCGCCACATGGTGCCGACCCAGTTGAAGAACTTCACCCCAGTGGGCACCGCGATGAGGAAGGTCATGAACGAGAAGAACGGCAGCAGCACCGATCCCGTCGCGTACATGTGGTGTGCCCACACCGCGATGGACAGCGCGCCGATGGCCAGCGTCGCGTACACCAGCGTGGTGTAGCCGAACAGCGGTTTGCGGCTGAACACCGGGAAGATCTCGGTCACGATGCCGAAGAACGGCAACGCCACGATGTAGACCTCGGGATGCCCGAAGAACCAGAACAGATGCTGGTAGAGGATGGCCCCGCCATTGGACGAGTCGTAGATGTGCCCGCCCAGGCGCCGGTCCACCTCGAGGCCCATGAGTGCCGCGGTGAGAATCGGAAACGCCAGCAGCACAAGCACACTCGTGACCAGGATGTTCCAGGTGAAGATGGGCATCCGCCACATGGTCATGCCGGGGCAGCGCAGGCAGATGACCGTGGTGATCATATTGACCCCGCCCAGGATGGTGCCGACGCCGGACACCGCGACGCCCATGATCCACAGGTCCGCGCCCACGCCCGGTGCGTGTTCGGCCAGGCTGAGCGGGGTATAGGCGGTCCAGCCGAAGTCCGCCGCGCCGCCCGGCGTGACGAATCCGGCGGTGGCCATGGTGGCCCCGAACAGGTACAGCCAGTAGCTGAGCGCGTTCAACCGTGGGAAGGCGACATCCGGCGCGCCGATCTGGAGTGGCAACACCGCATTGGCGAATCCGAAGACGATGGGCGTCGCATAGAACAGCAGCATGATGGTGCCGTGCATGGTGAACAGCTGGTTGAACTGTTCCGGCGTCAGGAACTGCATGCCCGGCCGCGCCAGCTCGGCCCGCATCAGCAGCGCCATCAGGCCGCCGACCAGGAAGAACGCCATGGCCGTGAACAGGTACATGTTCCCGAGCATTTTGGGATCGGTGGTGGTGATGGCCTTCCACAGATACGACCCCTGGGGTCCCATCCGCCGTGGAAATGGCCGCACGGGTTCGAGCTCCGGAACTTCACGAGCGGGCACCGCGGTCATACGTCCTCCTCGACCGCCGAGCAGGAGCACCGAGCGCACGCTTCAGCTAGCGTTCAGCGCATCCAAACTTCCTGTGGTGGACGGGTTTTCGACCCTGCGGGCCAGTCTACGACCGCCCGTAGGCGGAACTGGCTGCTTCCGCGAAAGAGCTTCGCGATCTTCGGCGCGTCGTCCACGACACGGGGAACGACCCGGCGCCCGACACACCCGCGCTCACTCCGCCCGCGACCTGCGAGGAGTTCCGAGAAGTTGCACCGGGAGAGAAGTGGTCTGATAGAGTCGCGTGCGCAAGCAGGACCGCGCCGGTGTGGTGTAGTGGCAACACGCTACCTTCCCAAGGTCGAATTGCGGGTTCGATTCCCGTCACCGGCTCCACGTGAAAGGCCCCCGTCCGATGGACGGGGGCCTTTCCGCATGTCACACGCATGGCTTTCCGATATGTCACAGCACTACTTGACGCACTCCATGGCGATTCGCCTGGTGGCCTTTCCCGCCTTGATCAGATCCTCGGTGCCGAGGCTGACCTTGGCCGGGTTGGTGCCGTTGGCGCTGTCGATGATCTTCTGGATGCCGCTGTCGGACAGGCCTTCCTGGAGGTAGATATTGGCGACGCAGTCCGCGGTCTGCTGACTGAATTTGCCCTTGTCCTGCAAGGCTTTCGAGATCTGGTCGGCGGTCAGCGCGCTGCCGCCCGGGCTGGAGGTCGCCCCGGGCGAGGTGGCGGGCGCGCCGGACACGCTGGTCACGGCCGCCGAGGTGGCCGTCACCGCCGGCGCGGTCGTGGTGGCGGGGTTGGCCGATTTCTGGTCATTGCTGCACGCGGACAGCAACGGCAGCGCCAGCAGCGCCACCACGACGACGGATTTCCGCATTTGTGATCCCTCCCGGACGCCGGGCCGATCCCGGTCGATTCTGAGATTGCACACCGGCACCCGGGAGTTAACAAGCGGAGATCGAAAACCGCAGGCCGCCAGGACCTCTGGCGATCGCGCTCCGCTGCGACCGCAGCGCTACTGCGCCGACTGCATGCAGGCGGTGACGATCTTGGTGGCGGCGGCCTGCGCCTTGTCCGTGTCGTCCTTGCTCATGCCGGCCGACTCCATATCCGTCACATTGCCGGACTTGGCGTCGTTCTTGATCATGCGACGCAGTCCGTCCTGCGAAATACCCTGGTCCACGAAGACTTTCGCGGCGCAGTCGGCGAACTTGGCTTCGAGACCGCCGGCCTGCAGGGATTTGGACACATCAGCCTGGGTGACATCGGCGGGCTTGTCGCCGCTGCCGCCGCACGCGGCCAGCAGGGGAAGCGCGACGAGCACGGCGGCCAACAAGGAAATGCGCACTGGTGCCTCTACTCTCGAGGTTCGACGGGAGAACTGCCGCAGGCACCCTCTCACAGATCCATGGCGGCGCGCAGCGCTGTGTCGATTCGCTCGGCCGTTTCGGTGTCGACTTCGGCGATGCGACGGTCCAACCAGCCACGATAGATGCGGCCCAGATTGCCGGCGTGCACCCAGCCGTGGCCGGGAATGGGCACGGCCAGGATGTCCTGGGGATCCCCGGCCTCGACCTCGGCGGCGATCAGCCAGGGGCGCGGCGACTCGTTGATGCCGTCGCTCGAGATGAGGATGATGGTGCGGGTTCGGGTGGTGCCGTGCGGGTGGTAGACCCAGAGTTCACCCCTGCGCACGCAGCTCCTTTTCGGCGGCAAGCTTTTCCGCCTCGTCGGCCGCGGCGAGTTCGACCGGGTCCGGCACCGGGCCACACCCCAGCCGCACGGCTTCGCGGCGCGCGGCGCGGGATATCCACGCCGACGGCGACATGCCCGCGCGGGCGGCGGCATCCTGTGCATAGGACCAGGCCGCCTCGTCCAGCGACAGTGTCACTTTCCGGGTTGCCATACCTTTTATCGTACCGTCGGCGGGGAATTTTCCCGCCTGTTGGCGACACGTCAACGACTGTAGGGTGAGACTCGCAGGGACCAGGACAGGGGAGAGTCGCGCATGACGCAGTTGAACCATTACCGGACCGGCAGCGGCGACCCCCTCGTGCTCGTGCACGGCGTCGGCAGCCGCTGGCAGGCGTGGGAGCCGATCATCGGCGCCCTGGCCGAGTCCTTCGACGTGATCGCGGTGGACCTGCCCGGATTCGGCGACAGCGCACCGCTCGAGCACACCACCGTCTCCACCCTCGCCGATGCCCTGGTCGATTTCCTCGCCGCCGAGGGCATCGAGAATCCGCACCTGGCAGGCAATTCCATGGGCGGCGGCATTGTGCTGGACCTGGCCGCGCGGGGCCTCGCGCGCTCGGTCACCGCCTACTCCCCCATCGCCTTCTGGGACACCGCGGGCCGCGTCTGGTGCCAGCAGGCGCTGGGCCGCGCCAAACAGCTCTCCAGGGTGCTGCACCCGGCCGTGCCAGCGGTGCTCGGAAACGCCGTCGGCCGTTCCACTTTCCTCGGTCTGGTGTTCGGCAAGCCCTGGGCGATCGACGCCCGGGTGGCCGTCGACACCGTCGAGGGCCTGCTCGGCGCGGCGGGCTTCGATGCCGCGCTGGCCTCCTTCACCGACTTCCGGCTCCCCGACCACGCCGCCTTCGGCGACATCCCGATCACCATCGCCTGGGGCAACCGTGACATTCTGCTCACGTACGCCACGCAGTCCCGGCGCGCTCGCGCGGAACTGCCCGGCGCGCGGCACGTCACCCTGCACGGCAGCGGCCACACGCCCTTCTGCGACGATCCGGCCGGCTGCACACGCCTGCTCCTGGACCAGCTCGGATAAGGAAAGACCGTGAGCCACAACGTTTCCCTCACCTTCGACGGCGACCGGGCGTACGTGGCCCTGGACCGGCCCGACAAGCACAACGGCCTGACCATCGACATGCTGAACGAGCTGGTCCGGGTCGCCGGGATCATCGGGAAGCGCTCCGATATCCGCGCCGTCATCCTGTCCGGCAACGGCCCCAGCTTCAGTTCCGGTCTGGATATCGCCAAAGCCATGGGCAACCCGCTGGACGTCGTGCGCAACTTCATCCCACTGCCGTGGCGCGGCACCAACACCTTCCAGGAGGCCTGCTGGGCCTGGCGGCGACTGCCACAGCCGGTGATCGCCGTGGTGCACGGGCGCTGCTACGGCGGCGGCCTGCAGATCGCGCTGGCCGCCGATTTCCGGTTCGTCACACCGGATTCGGAGTTCGCGGTCATGGAGGCCAAGCACGGGCTGATCCCGGACATGACCGGCGCGGCCACCCTGTCCCGGCTCATCGGCCTGGATCAGGCGCTGCTGCTCACCATGACCGCCGACCCGGTGAACGCCGCCTACGCCGAGCGCATCGGCCTGGTCACCGAGGTCACCGCCGACCCGCGCGCGGCCGCCGAGAAACTGGCCGACCGCATCGCCGCGCGCTCCCCGCAGGCGGTGGCGAGCGCCAAGAAACTGTTCGACCGATCCTGGCACGCGTCGGTGCGCCGGACCCTGGCCGTGGAACGCGCCACGCAGCTGCCGCTGATCCTTAAGCAGGCGCTCGACCGTGGTAGGAATGGAAAGTAAGCCAATTCACGGCAAACAAACCGGTTTGCAAGCCCCGAAATTCGGGTATCGCTGTTAGCATTTTCACAATTTGCCAGCGAGTCGAACGCATTGTGCGGCCCGTCACATACGGTGTGGTCCGCGCATTATTCGGCGAGACCCGGAGGAAGCACCGCATTGACCAAGACCGCCCCGCTGCTGCTTTCCGCGATAGCAGGTGCCACGGCCGTGCTCCTTACCGTGACCATGCCGGCCGCAGCCAATCCGAACGCAATCAACCCGATTCCGGTGCTGAATGGCACGAACGGTTTGCCGCAGCTGCCAGGCCGCACCAAGGCGGTCTTCCAGGTCACCGGAATGGCCAGCCCCAACAACACCCAGAACTACAACGTGCTCGGAACCGACCTGGGCATCATGTGGGACGACGGGAACGGCGAGATGCTCACCGCATTCGGTGACACCGCCGGCCTGGGCCTGCCGAACCTGCTGGTCGGCAGCACCTGGGCGTGGCGTTCGAACATCCTGCTGCGCTCACACACCCAGGACCCCGCGAACGGCATCTACTTCGACTCGGTGGTGCGCGACATCTTCGGCCAGGCACGGGATCTGATCCCCAGCCCGAAGATCCCGTTCATCGAGATCAGCCGCATTCCCACCGCGGGCATCTCGGTCGGCGGCACCCAGTTCATGAGCCTGATGTCGGTGAAGAGCTGGGACGACGTGGGCCAGTGGACCACCAACTATTCCAGCCTCGCGGTGTCCGGAGACAACGGCGAGAACTGGATGGAGCTGCCCGCCACCCGCCGCCCCGACGACGGTGGCAACTCGAACTTCCAGATGAACGCCTTCGTCAAGCGCAACGGGTTCCTCTACGAGTTCGGCACCGCATCCGGCCGCAACCACCCGGCCTATGTCGCCCGTGTCCCCGAGGGGGCGGTCACCGATATGGGCGCGTACGAGTACTGGGACGGCGGCAAGTGGCAGAAGGACGTCAATGCGGCGCAGCCGGTGATCGGCGGCGGCATGGCAGAGATGTCGGTGCAGTGGAACGACTACCTGGGCCAGTACGTCATGCTCACCACGGATCCGTGGAACTCGGTGGTCATGTACACCTCGCCGAGTCCCGAGGGACCGTGGAGCGCACCGTCGGTGCTCATCGACACGCGGGAACTGCCGACGGCGTACGCCCCGTACATCTTCCCGTACCAGACCGGGCGTGACCTGTACTTCCTCACCACGGTCCACAGCCAGTACAACGTGCTGCTGATGCACACCACGCTGTAGAAAACCAACTCTGAGGGGCTGCGCTACTGAAACCCGATGAGACTCTCGGCCGCGAACGCCTCCGCGTTCGCGGCCGAACTCGTCTCGGCGCACAGCTCATAGACTCGTCTCCATGGATGCCGCCGAATGGGACGAGCACTACGCCAATACCGAATTGGTGTGGGGCGCACCTCCGAATGCCACGGTGGTCGAACAGGTCTTCGGGCTGGAACGGCGGGCGCCGGTCGGCGGCGGGATCGGCGAGCCGCGGCCGGAGCTGCCGCGGGTGCTGGACCTGGGGTGCGGTGAGGGCCGGAACGCGCTGTGGCTGGCCACCCACGGCTGGCGGGTGGACGCCGTCGACTTCTCCCAGACCGGCATCGACAAGGGCCGGACCGTCGCCTCGCGGCTGTCGCGCTCGGTGCGCGGGCGCATCCATTGGATCCACGCGAATGTCACGCGGCTGGACGCCGCCGGCATCACCGGACCCTACGAGCTCATCCTGCTCGCCTTCCTGCACCTGCCGGCCGCGGAGCGCCGCGCCCTGCTGCTGCGCGCGACCGAGATGCTCTCCCCCGAGGGCACCCTGCTGGTGATCGGCAACGACACCCTCAATCTGACGGAAGGCTATGGCGGCGAGCAGGATCCGGCCCGGACCTTCACCCCGGCCGATATCCTCGCCGACCTGTCCCCCGCCGAGCCCGATATCCGCATCCGCATCGCCGACCGCGTGCACCGCCCCACCGAGGATCGCGACGCCATCGACGCCCTGGTGGTGGCGACCCGGCCCGCGCCGGAACCCCGGGACGAGCCGCTCGCCCTCGAGGCCCCGCAGCCGCCTTCGCTCGACCTCTTCTGACGGCAGCCCTCGCTAGTTGCGGACCGCCATTCCGGCGAGCCGCGCGCTCTGAGCCCACAGCCGTGCACGGCGGTCGGGGTCGGTGGTGTGCGCGGCGGTCCGAACATCCTTGCGGCGCACGAAGAATCGCCCGGTGATGCCGTTCAGGTCCGGCGAGGTGGCCAGCCAGACCGGTGTGTCCGCCCCGGTATCCGGACCGGGCAGCATCGGATTGATCCACTGCGACCAGGCGAAGACCCGCAGCAGCCCGTGCGCGGATTCCCGGCCCAGCCCGGTGTGCCGGATGATGCCCGGGTGCGCGCCGTTCACGGTGACGCCCGTGCCCGCGAGGTGCTCGGCGAGGCTGTAGACGAACATCGCGTTCATGTTCTTGGTGCGCCCGTAGGCCACGAAAGGCCGGAAACTGGGCGGGAATCCGAGTGCCCGCGCATTCTCGAAACCCAGATCGTCCAGGTCGGCGGGTACTCGCCGCAAGGCCGTCGGTGAGGCCCCGACCACCACCAGTCGCGCGGATCGTCCTGTGTCGGCGAGGTTCTCGCCGAGTGTGCGCAGCAGCAGGTACGGCGCCAGATGATTGGTGACCAGCGTGCGCTGCAGGCCCTCGGGCGTGCGGTCGCCGAGGTCGGCGACCACGGCGGCATTGCTGATCAGAATGTCGATCCGGCTGTCGCGCAGGCGATCCGCGAGCTGCCGCACGTCTGCCAGCAGTGACAGGTCGGCGAGTTCGCCCCGCAGCACGGCCCGTGGAACGGCCGTCCGGATCCGCTCCTGTGCGGCGTTCAATCGGCCGCGGTCCCGCCCGACCAGCACCACCTCCGCTCCCATGCCCGCCAACTGTCGTGCGATCGCTTCTCCGATGCCGTTCGTCGAGCCCGTGACGACGGCCGTTGTTCCCCGGTCCATACCCACTCCTCAGAGGTTGACAACGTCAACCTAGGCGCGCTGGTTGACGTTGTCAACCGCGGACTACGATGGACCGATGCCACCGTCCACCCGCACCGTGCTGCTCGATTCCGCACTCCGCCTGCTCGACGCCGGCGGGGTCGAGGCCGTCACGCTGCGCGAGGTCGGCAATGGCGCGGGCGTCTCGCACAACGCGCCCTACAAGCACTTCGCCAACAAGGAAGCCCTGCTCGCGGCGGTTGCCGCCCGCGAACTGTCCGAGCGCGCAGTGGATTTCGCCCGCATCGTCCAGGAGCGCCCGGAACCGGTCGAGATGCTGCGCGGGGTCCTGCACGGCTATATCGCCTGGGCGCTGGAGCGCCCCGCCCGCTTCAAGCTCGTCTTCGGCCGTTGGGCCGACGAGACGCCCGAGCTCGCCGAAACCGGCCGCGATGCGCAGAACGCCCTGATTGCCCTGGTCGGGCAGGCGCAGGCCGCAGGCAGCCTGCCCGGCGGGGACACCGAACGGATGGCCGCACTGGTCCGTGCCCTGGCCCACGGCGCCGCCGACCTCGCCTCCTCGGGCCACCTCGACGCGAACGGCAAGGGCCATGCCGACCCCGCCGACCTGGTTGACGATCTTCTCGGCTACCTGGGCAGAGCGCGCTGACCCGGCCCGGCGTTCAGCTCGCGGACCAGCGCTCCAGCCACGGCGTGAGCACGGCGACGATCTCCTCGAACCCCGCCCGATACGAATGCGCCTGTCCCGCAATGACATGCACCTCGGTCGCGTCGGCGGCCTCCGGGATGCCGAACGGGTCGCGGGCGCCGTTGACCACGACGACCTCGATATCCCCGGGAGCGAGCAGCTCCTCGCGCCGCGACTTCTCGGGCTTGCCCGGCGGATGCAGGGGGAACGACAGCGCGACCACGCCCCGCGCCCCGGCCGCGCGCGCGGTCCGGCACGCCACCCGTGCGCCATTGCTGCGCCCACCCTGGACCAGCGGCACCCCGCGCACCTTCTTCCGCAGTGCCGCAATGATTTCCAGCCACGCCGCGTCCTGAACGTCGGCCTTGCCCGGGGCGCGCCGCCCCGCCACCCGGTACGGCTGCGTCACCAGCGCCACCGCGCCGCCCATCCCCACCGCCGAATCACATAGGGCCAGTATGTCTTTCGCATCCACGCCGCCGCCGGCGCCATGGGTGAGCACCAGCAGGAACCGCGGCCTCGCCCGTCCGCGCCGCTCGATCTCCACCTCCGCCGGTCCGGCACTCGTCTCGATGCGCATATAGGCACCGTAATCAGGGGCACGGACCGGGCTCACGCGGCACACCGGCGGCCCTCACCGCCGCCGGACCTCGATCAACCAGGCCGCGATGGGCCCGGCAACCCCGGGTCCCGGCAACTCGCGTGCTTTCAGTCACATTCCGCCGTGATGACCTTGGCGCACCTCTTACCGGTCGGTAACATGACGCATAAGTTACCCGCCAGTAGCGCTGCTTTACGGTGTCTACCCGGTGGAGACCTAACGGGCGGGAACGGCACACACCGAACCGCACCCATCTCAATGGAGAGTGAGTACGACCATGGGTCACTACAAGAGCAACGTTCGCGACCTCGAGTTCAACCTCTTCGAGTTCCTCGGCATCCAGAAGCTGCTCGACGCGGGCGCCTATGGCGACCTCGACGCCGACACCGTCAAGGAGATGCTGAACGAGGTCCGTCGCCTGGCCGAGGGCCCACTGGCGGATTCGTTCGTCGACGGTGACCGCAACCCGCCGACCTTCGACCCGGAGACCCACACGGTCACCCTCCCCGACTCCTTCAAGAAGTCCTACCGCGCCCTCGAGGACGGCGGCTGGTCCAAGGTTCCGGTCCGCGAGGAGCTCGGTGGCCTCGGCGCCCCCTCCGTCATCGGCTGGGCCCTCGGCGAGATGATTCTCGGCGCCAACCCGCCGGCCCAGATGTACGCCGCCGGTGCGGGTTTCGCGCAGGTCTTCTACAACAACGGCACCGATGAGCAGAAGAAGTGGGCTCAGAAGATCGCCGACCGCAACTGGGGCGCCACCATGGTGCTGACCGAGCCCGACGCGGGCTCCGACGTCGGCGCCGGCCGCACCAAGGCGATCCAGCAGGAGGACGGCTCCTGGCACATCGAGGGCGTCAAGCGCTTCATCACCTCGGGCGACTCCGACGACCTGTTCGAGAACATCATGCACCTGGTGCTGGCCCGCCCCGAGGGCGCCGGCGCGGGCACCAAGGGCCTGTCGCTGTTCTACGTGCCGAAGTTCCATTTCGACTTCGACACCGACACCCTGGGTGAGCGCAACGGCGTGTTCGTCACCAATGTCGAGCACAAGATGGGCATCAAGGTCTCGGCCACCTGTGAGGTCACCTTCGGCGGCCACGGCGTTCCGGCCAAGGGCTGGCTGGTGGGCGAGGTCCACAACGGCATCGCGCAGATGTTCGACGTCATCGAGAACGCGCGAATGATGGTGGGCACCAAGGCCATCGCCACCCTGTCGACCGGTTACCTGAACGCGCTCGAGTACGCCAAGACCCGTGTGCAGGGCGCCGACCTGACCCAGATGACCGACAAGGCCGCCCCGCGCGTCACCATCACCCACCACCCGGACGTGCGTCGTTCGCTGGCCATGCAGAAGGCGTACGCCGAGGGCCTGCGCGCCGTGTACCTGTACACCGCCGCGCACCAGAACGCCGACATCGCCGAGCTGGTCTCGGGCGCCGACAAGGACACCGCGTTCCGCGTCAACGACCTGCTGCTGCCGATCGTCAAGGGTGTCGGCTCCGAGCGGGCCTACCAGTACCTGACCGACTCGCTGCAGACCTTCGGTGGCTCCGGCTTCCTGCAGGACTACCCGATCGAGCAGTACATCCGCGACGCCAAGATCGACTCGCTGTACGAGGGCACCACCGCCATCCAGGCGCAGGACTTCTTCTTCCGCAAGATCGCCCGCGACCGCGGCGTGGCGCTGGCCCACGTGGCCGGCCAGGTGCAGAAGTTCATCGAGCGCGAGGGTGGCAACGGCCGCCTGAAGGCCGAGCGCAAGCTGCTCGCCACCGCCCTCGAGGACGTGCAGGGCATGGCCGCCACCCTGACCGGGCACCTGATGGGCGCCCAGCAGGACCCGAAGGAGCTCTACAAGGTCGGCCTGGGCTCGGTCCGCTTCCTGCTGGCCGTCGGCGATCTGATCATCGGCTGGCTGCTGCTGGCCCAGGCCGAGGTCGCCATCAACGCCCTCGACAACGGCTCCAACGAGCCGTTCTACCAGGGCAAGATCGCCACCGCGCAGTTCTTCGCCCGCAACGTGCTGCCGGAGCTGACCTCGGTCCGCACCGTCCTGTCCAACCTGGACAACGACATCATGGAACTGGACGAAGCGGCCTTCTGACGCAGGGCCCCGGGGGCTCCGCCCCCGAACCCCCAGTACCAAGCGATGCGGCCCGGAATTCTCCGGGCCGCATCGCTTTCGGCGTTTGTTCGCAGGCGGCTTACCAGTGCTCACCCGAGGCGGAGGCAGAGATGGTGCTGATGAAGCCGAGGATGAAGTGAGCCAGCCAGTCCATGTGAGTACCCGTCTGTCGTACTGAAAAATGATTGCCTCAGAACGCTATCCGCAATGGCTGCCGAAACGGTTGCCCTGAACTTCCCGGGCACCGGCCTCACGACTGTTGCCGATGCGCCCGGGTGGTGGCGTCCCTGTCCATGCGGGACATGCCGGGACGAGAGTGACCGGTCGACGAGGTGTCCGATCCACGCCGCGGCCCTCAGCACACCGGCGGCGATCCCAGCGCAGCACGCAGCTTTCGAGTTCAGATGGTGGTGACTGCCAGGAATCTGCCGCGCATGACCATTCCGCCCAGCCTTCAGCAAATCTTCTGCAACGATAACCGGAGGGCAAAAAGAGAGCTCCGTGCGGTTGCCGGGTCGGGGGTCTGGCAACAGCACGGAGCCATCCCTTGTATCGACACCCCATTCGAGGGCGTTACACACCCGTTCCGCCCGAATGGAAAAAATTTCGCGGCCCGCCGCTGGGACAATCGAGACGGATCGGAACCGTACGACGCGAGGAGACCACTCATGGAGCTCGGAATGATCGGACTCGGCCGGATGGGCGCGAATATCGTGCGCCGGATCGTGCGGGACGGGCATACCGCCGTCGGCTACGAACGCCACCCGGAGCACATCGAGGAACTCTCCGCCGAACTCGGCGACAGTTTCCAGGGCAGCACCGAACTCCCCAAGTTCGTGGCCATGCTCACCGCCCCGCGCGCGGTGTGGGTCATGATCCCGGCGGGCGCCACCGGCGCGGTCATCGACACACTGGCCGGGCTGCTGGAACCCGGCGACATCATCATCGACGGCGGCAACAGCCGCTACCACGAGGACATCGCCCGGGCGAAGGCCCTGCGGGCCAAGGACATCCACTACGTGGACATCGGCACCTCGGGCGGCGTGTTCGGGCTCGAACGCGGCTTCTGCCTGATGATCGGCGGCGAGAACGACACCGTCGCCCACCTGGACCCGCTGCTGAGGTCGATCGCGCCCGGCGTGGACGCCGCGCCGCGCACCCCCGGCCGCACCGGTACGCCCTCCACCGCCGAACAGGGCTACCTGCACTGCGGCCCCGCGGGGGCGGGCCACTTCGTGAAGATGGTGCACAACGGGATCGAGTACGGCGCGATGGCCGCCTACGCGGAGGGCCTCAACATCCTGCACCGGGCCGATGTCGGCGAGCACCAGGACGGCGAGCACTCCGCGGAGGTCACCCCGCTCGAGCATCCCGAGTACTACCGCTACGACATCGACGTGCCCGAGGTCACCGAGGTGTGGCGGCGCGGCTCGGTGGTCGCCTCCTGGCTGCTCGACCTCACCGCCGCCGAGCTCTACGCCGACCCGAACCTCGATTCCTTCGGCGGCCGCGTCTCCGATTCGGGCGAGGGTCGCTGGACCCTCGATGCCGCCATCGACGAGGGCGTGCCCGCCCCCGTCCTGTCCGCGGCCCTCTTCCAGCGCTTTTCCTCCCGCGGCGAGGGGCTCTACGCCGACAAGGTGCTTTCTGCCATGCGCCAGGCCTTCGGCGGTCACCATGAGCTACCGCAGGGGTGAATACGCCACGCGCGGTGGCACACCCGGTGTCGATGGCGGGAGATCGAAGGACTCCGGCTACGGTCGGGGCATGCGCCTTGTACCGGGGATCGTCATCGCGGTGACCGCACTCGTGCTGTCCGGCTGTTCCAGCGGCGACAACTCGTCCACCCGATCCGCGCAGACCAGCAGCGGATCCCCGAGCAGCAGCAGCACCACCACCGCACCGCCGATCACGGCTCCGGCGCAGCAGGATTGCGCGGCCGGCTACCTGTCACAGTTCACCCTGCGGCAGAAGCTGGCGCAGCTGCTCACCGTCGGCGTCACCGGTGAGGCCGACGCCGAGAACGTGGTGAAGACCGAGCAGATCGGCGGCATCTTCATCGGCAGCTGGACCGACAAGGCCATGCTGGCCCAGCACCAGGTGGACGCCGTGCAGAAGGCCTCGCGGACACCGCTCATGGTGACCATCGACGAGGAGGGCGGGCGGGTCTCGCGCGCCAAGGACCTGATCGGGGCCGCGCCCTCGGCCCGGGTGATCGCGCAGACCATGAGCCCGGACGAGTTCTACACCTTCAGCCTGGACCGGGCGCAGAAGCTGAAGGCGCTGGGCGTGACCGTGGACTTCGCGCCCGACACCGATGTCAGCAGCCAGCCCGACGACTCGGTGATCGGCGATCGCTCCTTCTCCGACGACCCGGACGTGGTGGTGCAGTACGCGGGCGCGTTCATCCGGGCCTTCAAGGACGCCGGCGTGGGCAGCGTCATGAAGCACTTCCCGGGCCATGGTTCAGGGTCGGGCGACTCGCACACCGGCGCGGTGCAGACCCCGCCGCTGGATCAGCTGCAGAACAAGGACCTGGTGCCGTTCCGGAATCTGGTGGATTCGGGCGCGGCGGTCATGGTCGGCCACCTGGATGTACCCGGGCTCACCACCCCGAATGTGCCGGCCAGCATCAGCCCGCAGGCCATGGCACTGCTGCGGCAGGGCACCGGCTACGGCGCAGCACCCTTCGACGGCGTCATCTTCACCGATGATCTGGGCGGCATGGCGGCCATCGCCAACCGCATGAGCATCGAGGACGCGGTGGAGGCCGCCCTGATCGCGGGCGCCGACAATGCGCTGTGGATCACCACGGACGCGGTGCCGAAGGTGCTCGACCGGCTCGTCGACGCGGTCAACGGCGGCCGCCTACCGGGAGCCCAGGTGGATGCCTCGGTGCTGCGCATGGCAAAGTTCAAGGGCTCCGCGCCGCACTGCTGAGCAAACTTCCGGTTTCGAGCACATCTCGCGGATCGGCGCGCCGCGGCGCGAAAGCGCTGCTGAGCGCGGCATTGGCGAATGACCGGCAATTCACGCTCGCGGAACTTACCATGGAGTAAGATAGGGACTTCGACGCTCGTCGAGAGCGTCGACTGTCCGGTTTTAGGAGAGTGAATGGCAGGCGGAACGAAACGGCTTCCTCGCGCGGTGCGCGAGCAGCAGATGCTCGACGCCGCCGTGGAGGTCTTCTCGCGCAAGGGGTACCACGACACCTCCATGGACGCCATCGCGGCCGAGGCGAAGATCTCCAAGCCGATGCTGTACCTCTACTACGGGTCCAAGGACGAGCTCTTCCGCGCCTGCATCCACCGCGAGAGCATGCGGTTCATCGAGGCGGTCGCGGTCGCGGGCAATCCCAAGCTCACCCCGCACGAGCAGCTGCGCGCGGGCCTCGAGGCCTTCCTGTCCTACGTGGACCAGAACCGGCTGTCCTGGCAGGTCCTCTACCGGCAGGCGCTGGGCCAGCAGCCCTTCGCCTCCGAGATCGCCAACAGCCGCGACCGGGTCATCGAACTCACCGCCAAGTTGCTCGAATCCAGCGCCAAATACGCCGAACCGGGCACCAATTTCGAGGTGGTGTCGGTGGCTGTGATCGGCGCGGGCGAGGCCATTGCCGACCGGGTCGCGAGCGGGCAGATCGATATGGCCGAGGCCGTGAACCTACTCGACGATCTGGCCTGGCGCGGTCTGTCCGGCAGCAAGAAGAAGACCGAACCGGTCTGACCCGACGCCCGGGCTGTCCGTCGCCCGGCCGACTTGCCGCCACGCCTCTCGCCTGCCACAGTTCGCTGCGATCGTGTTGCAGGACGGCCGATTCGGCCGGGGATGGGGATCGTCGTTGTTCGGCTTGCTCGAGCCTTGTGCGCACAGTGCGGCGCGCCACGGTATCGCCCCGTCGGCCTGGCAGACCCATTTGTGCGGTCTCTGCCTGGGTTTGCGTGACGGCCACGGCCAGCTCGCGCGCGCGGCGACCAATACCGATGCCATCGTCCTCGAAATACTCACCGAAGCACAGCAATCCGAGCCGTCCGCCCACACCGGCGCGGGCCCCTGCCCGTTGCGCGGCATGCGCCGGGCCGAAGTGGTCGCCGCCGACGCGCCCGGCGTGCGCCTCGCCGCGACCGCCTCACTGCTGCTGGGCGGGGCCAAGATTCGCGACCATGTCGACGACGGCGATGCCCACCGCCTGGCGCGCCGCCCGCTCACCCGCGTCTCCACCCGGTGGCACGCCCGGGCGCGCGCGGCCGCCGAACCCCTCGGCCTCGATGTCGAACCGCTGATCGCCGCGATCGAATCACAGCTGCGGCTGGAGAATTCACCCGAGAGCACCCTCGACGAGCTGACCGCTCCGACCCAGCTCTGCGCGGCGGAATTGTTCGCGCACACCGCGATTCTCGCGAACCGGCCCGAGAATGCCGACGCGCTACGTGAGGCGGGATGGCATTTCGGCCGTATCGCGCACCTGGCCGACGCACTGCAGGACCTCGACGCGGACAACGCCCAGGGCCACTTCAACCCGCTGTCGGCCACCGGAACCACCCCGGAACAGGCGCACGCCCTTGTCGCCGAATCGAATTCACTCCTGCGCGCGGCCCTCGCCCGCGTCGCTCTGGACCGCGCCGCCACGGTCTGCTGGATCCTGCTCGACCCGCTGGGAGGCGTGGTTCGCAAACTCGGCCGGGCCGTGGGCATCGCGCACACCTACACCACCCACACCTGTGGCACGCACTCCGCGGCGGCGTCCGGGGCGTCACCGCGCGGCGGGCAGCCCTGGCAGCCGGGTCCCGGACCGCACTATCCCGGGCTCGGCAGACCGCAGTACCCCGGCTCGGAGCCGCAGTTTCAGCCGCCGAAGAATCGGAACTTCGGGGCCGCGAACCCGCCCGGAGCGAAGCGGAGGGAAACAGGACCGCACCCGCTGAAACAGCGCTCAAAGGTTCGCGGCCAAGCGCGGGGGAGCGAAGCGGAGGAGCGGAGGAGGGAAGAATCGAGACTTCGGGGCCGCGAACCCGCCCCGGAGCGAAGCGGAGGGGCAAATCGAACACAGCCGGGGCTGGTGCCGCCCGGGCCGGGAGGACCGCCGATGCAGCGGCCGAGCCTGCTCGAGGGTCTGGGGATCATCGGCACCCAGTACTGCACCGGGTACGCATGTTTCAAGTGGCACACCGGCCCGTGCAGCGGGCATCGCAAGGAGCCGTGGATCGATCACTGCGATTGCGACTGCTGCGATTGCTGTAGCAACTGCGGCGGCGGCCATCACCACGCCGCGGGTGGCGGTGGCGGCTGCTGCGACGGCCACGGCTGCTGCGACTGCAATTGCGGCGGATGCGATTGCGACTGCTGCGACGGCGACTGCTGCGACTGTGACTGCTGCGGATGCGATTGCAGCTGCTGAACGCCCCGAGCCGAGTCCGCCGCGAGCGCACCTGCTGCGTCGTGTGATCGCCGTGCAAGGGGCGTGCAAGCGGTCGTGCCCAGGCTAGGGGGCATGACAACGGCACATGTTCCGGTTCTGGTGGTCGGCGGCGGTCTGGTCGGGTTGTCCGCCGCATTGTTCCTCGAATACCACGGCGTCCCTTATGTTCTGGTGGAGCGGCGCGCGACCGCCTCGCCGCTGCCGCGTTCGCGGGGGCTGCACACCCGCACCGGTGAGATGTACCGGCAGGCCGGGGTCGAGGCGAAGATCCTGGAGGCGGCGGCGAGCGCGTTGAAGGCGGGGAAGTTCGGTGGCGCGTGGACCGGCGAGTCGGTACGGACCGCGGAATCGCTGGATCTTTCGGGGCTGGGCGCGGCGATGGCGGCCGCGGATCCGAGTCCGTCGCAGTTCGTGTTCCTGCCGCAGGTGCAGCTCGAACCGGTGCTCGCGCAGGCCGCCCGGGAGCGCGGCGGCGACCTCCGATTCGGTACGGAGCTGGTGGAATTCGAGCAGGACGGGACGGGTGTCGCCGCGCTGCTGCGGGACGCCTCGGGTGCGCGGTCGCTGCTGCGGGCCGACTATCTGATCGCGGCGGACGGTGCGGGGAGTCCGATCCGCCGGGCGCTGGGAATCACCGGCCGGGAGCTGCCGCCGACCCACCACTACCTGAATGTGTTCGCCCGCACCGATCTCACCGGCCTGCTCGAGGGCCGCGGCTTCAGCCAGTGCGAGATCACCGGCCCGAGGGTGCGCGGACTCGTGTTGTCCAAGAACAACACCGACGAATGGTCCTTCCACATCGAATACGACCCAGCCACCGAATCGCCCGCCGACTGGCCGGACGCTCGGTGTATCGGGGCCATTCGCGCCATGGTCGGCGCAGCCGATCTCGACGTGCGGATCCTGGCCCGCAGCGCCTGGGACACCGGCACTTTCGTGGCCGACGAGTACCGTCGCGATCGGGTCTTCCTGGTCGGCGATGCCGCGCACCGCCACGCGCCCTGGGGCGGTTACGGCGGCAATACGGGTGTCGCCGACGCGCACAATCTGGTCTGGAAACTGGCGGCCGCCCTGCACGGGAACGCCGGTCCGGCCCTGCTGGATTCCTATGCGGCCGAGCGCCGCCCGCGCGCCGAAGTGGCGGTCGAACAGTCACGTCTGGGCACCGACTTCCGGACCCGCTACGGCATCGAAGCCCCCGGCAATGCCGACGATCTGGCCCGCAGGCTGGATATGGGGACGGTGATGACCCGCTACCGCTATGCCTCGACAGCCGTCCTCACCGTGTCCGGCGCAGCCTCGCATGTCGCGACTCCGAAGGGTCGGACGGGAACCCGCCTCCCGCACTGGTGCGTCGACGCCGGCTGGTGGACCACCTCCACCCTGGACCTGTGCGGCCCGGGTTTCACCCTGCTGGTCGCGGGTCCGGCCGGGCCGTGGCGCCCGGCCGCCGCGCAGGCGCAGCGCACCACCGGTATCGACCTGGCCGTGCACGCCCTGCCCGCCGCCGACTTCGCGACGCATGCCGGGCTGTCCGCGGGCGAGGCCCTGCTGGTCCGGCCGGATCACCACATCGCGGCCGGTCCCGATTCCGGGCTGACTCCGGACTGGCTCGGTGATGTGCTGGCGCTGCTGGTGGACGCCGGCAATGCGCCGATGCGCTCGGCCATCGCCTGACTCGCTCCGGAAATACAAGAGCCGCACACTGTTTCGGCCGGATGTAGAAACCCCTGCGTGGCGACATCCGAAATACGAAACAGTGTGCGGCTCTTCACCCCCGTCGGGCGGACCGCCGTACGGCGGTCCGGCCGAATCCTCGGGTGTCAGGCTCGACACTCCCTCGCAGCGTGGGTTTTCGACGCAACCCGCGCTACGAGGTTTCAGCGCAGCGTAGCGGTCAGGTGCGGGTAGCCCTTCTTCGGGTGCTTCAAGGACAAGTCCCACCCACCGGACACCTGGTTCGCGTACAGGTTCACCGTGGATGGCAGGAAGATCGGCTTGCCGAACTTCACCGCGTAGGTGACCCGGTCGGGGATCCGGCCCTCGAGCGCGCCGAGCACCGTGGCGGCCGACCACATGCCGTGCGCGATCGGCTTCGGGAACCCGAAGGCCTTGGCGCCCATCGCCGAGGTGTGGATCGGGTTGTGGTCGCCCGAGGCGCCCGCGTAGCGGTTGATCATCTTCTGATCGACGCGCAGCGCGCGCAGCGGCGGGGGCGGCACCTCGTCCGGCTTGGGCTCAGGCTTGGGCCCGCCCGACAGCGAGGTGCGCTGCTGGTGCAGGAAGGTGGTGACCTGACGCCACACCAGCTCCCGGCCCACACTGACCTCGGTGACGGCGTCCACCAGCAGTCCCTTGGCGTGCTCGCGTAGGTTCTCGATGTGGGTCTCGAAGTCCAGCGGCTCGGACACCGAGATCTCGCGGGTGCGCTCGATGACGTTCTCCGCGTGCACCGCGCCCACGGCCACGAACGGGAAGTCGCGGGCGACGACCAGCTGCATGGCCAGCGGGAAGCTGAGCACGAACGGGTAGGTCAGCGGCAGCGCGTCGCCGAAGCGCAGGCCGGTGGCCCGGCAGTAGGCGGCGAGCTGGTCCGGGTCGACCTTGAAGCCCTCGAGCCGGACACTGCGGTCCGGCAGGGCGGGCTTGCGGGCCGACAGACCCGGCACCGGCAGCGCGCCCAGGGCGGCCTTGACGAACAGGCCGCTGTTCTTGGGCACCTCGGTGAGGTTGATGGTCTGCGTCATCATGCTCCGATCAGGGCCTGGCCGCAGACGCGAACGATATTGCCGGACACCGCATTCGACGCCGGGGAGGCGAAGTAGGCGATGGTCTCGGCGACGTCCACGGTCTGACCGCCCTGCAGCAGCGAGGACAGCAGGCGACCGCCCTCGCGGGTGGCCAGCGGGATGGCGGCGGTCATGGCGGTCTCGATGAAACCGGGGGCCACCGCATTGATGGTGATGCCCTGCTCGGCCAGCTTCGGGGCCTCGGCGTTCACCATGCCGATGACACCGGCCTTGGAGGCGCCGTAGTTGGTCTGGCCGCGGTTGCCGGCGATGCCCGCGATGGAGGACACGTCGATGACCCGGCCACCCGTGCGGAGCGCGCCCGCGGCCACCAGGCCCTCGGTGATGCGGTGCGGCGCGGCCAGGTTCACGTTGATGACCGAGTTCCAGCGGCCCTCGTCCATATTGGCGAGCAGCTTGTCGCGGGTGATGCCGGCGTTGTGGACGACGATGTCGATGCCGCCGAAGCGCTCGGTGGCGAAGGCGGCCAGCTTCTCGGCGGCGTCTGGGGCGGTGACGTCGAGGGCGAGCGCGGTGGCGCCGACCTTGTTGGCGGTCTCCGACAGCGCCTCGCCGGCGGCCGGGATATCGGCCACGATCACGGTCGCGCCGTCCCGGGCGAAGACTTCGGCGATGGTGGCGCCGATGCCGCGGGCGGCACCGGTGACCACGGCGACCTTGCCCTCCAGGGGCTTGTCCCAGGAGGCCGGGGCGGTCGAGTCGTCCTTGCCGACCCGGAAGACCTGGCCGTCGACGAACGCCGACTTGCCGGACAGCACGAAGCGCAGGGTGGACTCCAGACCCGTTGCGGCCGTGGCGGCTTCGGGGTGCAGGTAGACCAGGTTGCTGGTGGCGCCGCGCAGCAGCTCCTTGCCGACCGAGCGGGTGAAGCCCTCCAGCGCGCGCTGCGCGATCTGGGCGTCGACCGATTCGGTGAGCTCGGGGGTGGTGCCGATGACCAGCACGCGGCCGGAGGCGGCGATGCTGCGCATGGCGGGCTGGAAGAACTCGAACAGCTGCTGCAGCTCCTCGATGGTGCGGATGCCGGTGGCGTCGAACACCAGCGCGCCGAACTTCACGCCCGGGGTGACCGCATCCACGAAGGTGTAGTCGCTGAGCAGGTTCCGCACGGCGTCGGCGACGCGGCCCTTGCCGCCCAGCAGCACCGGGCCGGGCAGCGCGGCCTCGCCGGCCTTGTAGCGACGCAGCGTCTCCGGCTGCGGCAGGCCCAGTTTCGAGGCCAGGAAAGCGCCCGGCGCGGAGTGAACGAACGATCCGTACAGGTTGGGAGCGCCCTTGCTCTTGCTGGCAGCCACGTTTCCTACCTTCTCTTGTGTGGGTGAGTGGTCCTCGCCCGCTCGGGCCTTGCGCACCGGCCTCGGGAGCGGTGTTGCGCACATGTGCGGGGTACGGTGTCGACAATTAACTTACTCCAGAGTAAGTTTAATGTAAACCGAGTGGCGCGCATCCACCGCGATCGCGCGTGCCGGAAATCCCACCGACGAGACACTGGAGACTCGAGTGACCACCAAAGCCCGTTCGGCGAAGGCCGCGGCCAAGACCACCAAGCAGGCCCGCCCGGTTGCCATCCTCGGCGGTAACCGCATCCCGTTCGCTCGTTCCGACGGCAAGTACGCCCACGCCTCCAACCAGGACATGTTCACCGCGGCCCTGAACGGCCTGGTCGCCCGATTCGGCCTGCAGGGCGAGCGCCTGGGCATGGTCGTCGGCGGCGCGGTCCTCAAGCGCGTCGGCGAGCACGGCATGATCCGCGAGAGCGTGCTCGGTTCCACCCTGTCGCCCTACACCGCGGCCCACGACCTGCAGCTGGCCTGCGGCACCGGCCTGCAGTCCATTGTCACCGTGGCCGACGGCATCGCCCTGGGCCGCATCGAGAACGGCGTCGGCGGCGGCACCGACACCACCTCCGACGCGCCGATCGGCGTGAGCGAGGGCATGCGCGAGTGGATGCTCGACGCCAACCGCGCCAAGAAGAACTCCGACTACGTGAAGCTCGTCGGCCGGCTGCGTCCCTCGATGGTCGGCATCGAGATCCCGCGCAACGCCGAGCCGCGCACCGGTCTGTCCATGGGTGAGCACGCCGCCATCACCGCCAAGGAATTCGGCATCTCCCGCGAGGCGCAGGACGAGCTGGCCTACCTGTCGCACAAGAACATGGCCGCCGCCTACGACCGCGGCTTCATGGACGACCTCGTCACCCCGTTCCTGGGCCTGACCCGCGACGACAACCTGCGCCCGGGGTCCACCATCGAGAAGCTGGCCACCCTGAAGCCGGTCTTCGGCACCAAGCTGGGCGACGCCACCATGACCGCCGGCAATTCCACCCCGCTCACCGACGGCGCGTCCGCGGTGCTGCTGGGCTCCGAGGAGTGGGCGGCCTCCCGCAACCTCTCGCCGCTGGCCTACCTGGTGGACTCCGAGGTCGCCGCGGTGGACTACATCCACGGCCCCGACGGCCTGCTCATGGCCCCCACCTACGCGGTGCCGCGCATGCTGGCCCGCAACGGCCTGACCCTGCAGGACTTCGACTACTACGAGATCCACGAGGCCTTCGCCTCCGTGGTGCTCGCCACCCTGCAGGCGTGGGAGTCGGACCAGTACTGCAAGGAGCGCCTGGGCCTGGACGGCGCGCTCGGTTCGATCGACCGTTCCAAGCTGAACGTGAACGGCTCCTCGCTCGCCGCGGGCCACCCGTTCGCCGCGACCGGCGGCCGCATCATCGCCCAGATCGCCAAGCAGCTGGCCGAGAAGGGTGGCGGCCGCGCTCTGGTCTCCATCTGCGCCGCGGGCGGCCAGGGCGTCGTAGCCATCGTCGAGCGGTAGTTCACCAGGGGCCACGCCCCTGAACCCCTTGGAGGATGGGGGCATTGCCCCCAACCCCCGTTTCCGTATCGAGGGCGGTGCCCGGCCGGGCACTGCCCTCGCCGCTGTCGGGGACCACCTCCGCGACCCAATTCGGTTTCAGCTCACCAGATTCAGCGTCCGGCGGGCCAGGTCGGAGATGCGGGTTCTGTCGTAGCCGGTGACAGAGCTGTGGACGGTGTCATGGAACGGCGCGGTCCAGTGGGCGGGGATGGCGGCGGCTCCGGTGAGGATGCCCACCACCGAGCCGGCGGTCGCGCCGTTGGAGTCGGTGTCCCAGCCGGCCTGGACCGTGAGGGCGATGGTGCGGGTGAAATCGCCTTCGCCCCAGAGCAATCCGGCGGCGATGAGGCAGGCGTTACCGATGGCGTGGACCCAGTTGTAGTGAGCGTGGCGGGTGTGGATGGCGGTCACGGCCCGGTCCCAGGACATGCCACCGCGGTGGTGGTCGGTGACCTCGGCCAGAGCCCGGGCCAGGCGGGATCGGGCGGGGATGACCGAGTCGGCGACGGCCAGCGCTTCGGCGGGTCCGGGGGCGGTGAAGGCGGCGGCGATCAGCGCACCCGACCACATGGCAGCCCATAAACCATTGCCCACATGGGAGATCGAGGCGTCGCGGGCCGCCGCGGCGGCCGCGCGGCGGGGTTGACCGGGGTGGGTGTAGCCGTGGATGTCGGCGCGGATGAGCGCGCCGATCCACTCGCGGTAGGGGTTGCGGTAGGTGGCGGTGTCGGGCGGGGCGAAACCGTCGATGAGGTTGCGGTAGGCGACGCGTTCGGCGGTGTAGGTCTGCTGGAACGGCAGGTGCTCGAGCCACAGGGCCGCGACGTCGTCGGGGGTGAACGACCTCCCGCGCTGCTCCAGCAGGTGCAGGCCGAGAATCGGGTAGTCGACGTCGTCGTCGCGGGGACAGCCGTCGATACGGCCGAGAGTGGCTGTGCGCCAGGAACTTCGGCCGTTGGCCTCGGGCGGCAGCGGGTCGGCGGCGGGGACGTAGTCGCGCAGCGGATATGCCTCGTTCTCCTCCAGATACCCACGGATGCGCGCGGGTGTCCAGACGAAGCCGTTCTCCAGGGGTTTGCCCAGCGTGCAGCCGGTGCAACGGCCGAGCCAGCCGCCGTGGATGCGGTCCAGCAGCTCCGGCTCCCCCAACGCTGGAACCGAATCCTCTTCGGTGTCAGCCTGATTCGTGCGCCACGGCGCATCCACCCACTCGGTGTACGGCCAGTCCGGCAGTCGCGGCGCCCGCTCCACCCGATCCAGCAGCCGCCAGCAGGCCCCCGGAATCGCCTGCTCGGTATGCGTGAGATCGCGCACTTCCTCCGCGAAATCGTCGACCGCGTAACCGGATTCGGCGCGCTGACACCATTCGTAGTACAGCAGGGCGCGCGGATCGGCCTCATGGTGGCCGAAGAAGGCCGACTCTATGGTCACAACACCGCCTGGGTGGCCGCGACCACCTCGGAGAGCAGGGGCAGGGATTCTTCGCGCTGTGGCACGCGCGCCCACCAGCGGCCCTCATGGGTGTGACGGCCGAATCCGGTGGGCAGGATGACATTACTGCGATGCGGGCCGATGTCGACGCTGTTGCGCTCGAGCACCTCGAGGCACTCGTCGGAAGGATAGCCGTCGAAGACCGCCAGGAAGGTGCGGCGCGGCGGCTTGTCGCGCACCAGCACGGGGCCGGCCACACCGCGACTGACCATTTCGTCAAGGATCAAGGCCCCCAAGGGTTCCGGGGTGTTCAGCGCCGCGATGGTGTCGACCAGCGGTAGGACCACGAAACCCGGTGTTGTCACATGCACGTGGGGGAGACCGAACAGGGAGCGATACACACGCGCCCACTCCTGCGGGGTCGTCAGCTCGTCCAACCGCACAATCCACCCCTCGTTCGGGCCCTGCTCCAACGACGGCGATGTCGATCGTCGGCGAGAGCCGACGTTTTCAGTGAAAACCCGTCCCTCGCATCGCACCACCGGTTTGGGTGAATCGTTCGCAAACTGTGGAGAACTTGCGACGCGACGAGGATTGCCAAGTCCACTGAACGGTCTGTTTCCGGAGTAGCCTCGGGGATACAGCCAGGCGTTCCTACCAGGAGGTTCGTCATGCCCTGCGATTTGATGCTCATTGCCTACGACGGCTCCGAGAATGCCCGGCGGGCCGTCGAATACGCGGGACGGTTCCTGGCCGCGAACAGAGCCGTGGTGCTGACGGCGTGGGAGCCGATGGTACGCCAGGCCGCGCGGTTGTCGGGACTGTCCGGGGTGATGCAGCCGGAGTGGATGACCGACGACGAAATAGAGGACGTCGCGCTGGTGGACGCCCGGAATATCAATGCCGAAGGCGTGCGGCTGGCCAAGCTGGCGGGCCTGAACGCCGAGGCGCGCACCGCCGAGTGCACCACCACCATCTGGAACGCCATCGTCGAGACCGCCGACGAACTGAACGTCGACATCATCGTGGCGGGCACCCGCGGGGCCACCGGCATCCGGGCCCTCATGCATTCGAGCGTCGCCGACGCCGTGCTCAAGCACTGCCATCGCCCGGTGCTCATGGTGCCGCCGGGCCGTGAACCCGCCGAAAAACGGGCCTGACGCCGGGAAACCCGGACGGCCGGGGCCCGCGCACCCCGGGCCGGAGCTGGGTATTGCGGGAAAGATGCTGGGCCGCACCGGAATACCCGCACCCGCCCGGCGGCCGGGTGAGAGATGAGTCGCTCCCCGGCCCGGGCCGCCCGGCCTCGGGTCTATGGTCGAACCATCATGGACGGATTTCTGCTCGCGACGCCGGATGGTGTCGTACGCACCTCTGGCACCCGCGCCGCCTTCGATTCGGCGGCCGCCGCCGGCGCGGCGCTGCGGTCCGGGGCAGCCGAGCTGATCGTGGGCGCGCTGCCGTTCGATCCACGCCGTCCCGCCGCCCTGGTGACGCCCGAGCAGGCCGCGCACACCGCCGGACCGTGGCGCCCGGCCGCCCTGCCGGACCTGCCCGAGGTACGGGTTGTCTCCGAAATACCCAGCGCCGCAGAGCATGTCGCGCGCGTCGCGAAACTCGTGGAGCAGCTGGGCGATCCGGAGCAGCCGCTGCGCAAGGTGGTGGCGGCCCGGTCGCTGCTGGCCGAGGCGCGGGCCCCGCTGGAGCCCGAGGTGATCGCCGCGCACCTGGTGACCCGGCATCCGCGCGCCGCCGTCTACGCCGTCGACCTGTCGGCGGCGGGACGCCCCGGCGACACGTTGCTGGGCGCGACGCCCGAGGTGCTGATCTCCCGGCACGGCCGCGCGGTCACCCTGCACCCGCTGGCCGGCACCCTGCCGCGGCTCGCCGATCCGGAGGCAGATGAGGCCCAAGCCCGGGATTTGCTGGCCAGCACCAAGAATCGTGACGAGCACGCCTATGTCATCGACTGGATCCGCGAACTGCTGACACCCGTCTGCGCCGAGCTGACCATCCCCGACGGGCCCGAACTGCTGTCCACGCCCGAGGTCTGGCACCTGGCCACCCCCATTCGCGGCGTGCTGCGCGATCCGGCCACCACCGCCCTGGACCTCGCGGTCCTGCTGCACCCCACCCCCGCGGTCTGCGGCACCCCGACCGCCCTGGCCCTGGACGCCATCGCCGACCTCGAGGGCGACCGCGGCTTCTACGGCGGCGCGGTCGGCTGGTGCGACGCGGCCGGTGACGGTGACTGGTTCGTCGCGATCCGCTGCGCGGAACTCGCCGCCGACGCCCGCTCCCTGCGCGCCTTCGGCGGCGGTGGCATCGTGGCCGCCTCGGACCCGCACACCGAACTGCACGAAACGACCGTCAAGCTCCGCACTTTCCTGGGCGCGCTCACCCGCCTCCCCGAGACTTCTGCGCACGGCTGGGAGCCGTAAGCGTTGAGCACGCGTGCCGACGGTTGGGAGCCGAACCCATTCCGGAGGTCCCCGGCGAGTTACCCCGACCGTCACGAAATCGGTCGTCACCATGGCATACGACAACATGCCCGCCGAAGGCTCGGGGTTGTGGGGAGCCCGGGGGCGAAACCTGCTAGGTTGGCCCGGTTACGCATGCGTCCGATGTTGGGAGTACCGCGATGAAGTTTGCCGTTCCTGGTGCAGCGAGTGCTGTCGGTGGGGTCCTGGTCGGGCTGGCGGCGGTCCTGGTCATCACAATGGCGGCTTCGCAGGACAAGCGGCCCGAAATCGACCGCAGCGGCGAGGCGTCCTCGTCGCTATTGAACAACGTTGAGTACGGCTCGCGCTGACCGGACGACCTCCGAACCAGGCCAACCCGAAGCCTCACAGTCCGATGTGACCGGTCCGGGCGAGGACCGGTCTCCGACGACGCTTCAGGACTGTGCCGACACCGCCCCGCTGGGCCGTCGCTGGCTGCTCGGCAGTGTCATCGCCGCCTTCCTGCTGACCTTCCTGCAGGTGCCCGGGCAGACCGTCGCCGATACGAAATACGATCTGGCGCAGAATCCGCTGGGCTTTCTCGCCCGCGCCTCCCATCTGTGGAGCAGCCAGGCCCCGATGGGGCAGGTGCAGAACCAGGCCTACGGCTACTTCTTTCCGCACGGCGCGTTCTTCTCGCTCGGGCATCTGCTCGGCCTGCCCGGCTGGGTGACCCAGCGCATCTGGTGGGCGCTGCTGCTGCTCGCGGGATTCTGGGGCATCATCCGGCTCTGCGAGACCCTCGGCATCGGCAGCCGGGGCTCGCGAGTGATCGCGGCGGTCGCGTTCGCGCTCTCACCGCGCGTGCTCACGACACTCGGCTCGATCTCCTCGGAGACGCTGCCGATGATGCTCGCGCCCTGGGTGCTGCTGGCTCCCGCCGCCCTCGGCGTGGCGATGAAGGGCCCCGCGCGGCGTGGGATGGCGACTCCCGCGGGCAGCGCCCTCGCGCTCGCGCTGATGGGTTCGGTGAACGCGGTGGCCACGGCGGCGGCGTTCCTCCCGGCGGCGCTGTGGTGGTTGTCCTACAAGCCGAATCGAGTGTGGTGGCGCTTCACCCGCGCCTGGATTCCGCTGCTGGTGCTGGGCACCTTCTGGTGGGTGGTGCCACTGCTGTTGCTGGGCAAGGTGAGTCCGCCGTTCCTGGACTACATCGAATCCTCCGGCGTGACGACGCAGTGGGCCTCGCTGGGCGAGGTGCTGCGCGGCACCGACAGCTGGACTCCGTTCGTCTCCCCGGAGCGAATCGCGGGCGCGGTGCTGGTGACCCAGCCCGCGGCGGTGCTGGCCACCGGCATGCTGGCCGCGGCGGGCATGGCCGGTCTGGCCATGCGGTCCATGCCGAATCGCGGGCGGCTCGCCCTGATCCTGATCGTCGGATTGGTCGGCATCTGCGCGGGTTACGCGGGTGAGCTGGGCGGGCCGTTCGCGGAGCAGGTGCGGGTCTTCCTGGACTCCGGCGGCGCGCCGCTGCGCAATGTGCACAAGCTGGAACCGCTCATCCGGCTACCGCTGGTGCTGGGACTCGCGCATCTGCTGAGCCGGGTGCCGCTGCCCGCATCGGTGCCGATACCGGTGTGGCGCAGGGCCTTCGCGCATCCCGAGCGCGACCGCATGGTGGCGGTCGCCGCGCTCATACTGACGGCGCTGACCCTGTCGACCTCGCTGGCCTGGACCGGCAAGCTCGCCCCGCGCGGCAGCTACGACCGGGTCCCGGCGTACTGGCAGCAGACCGCGGATTGGCTGGCGCACAACGCCTCCGACACCCGGGCACTGGTGGTGCCGGGTGCGCCGTTCGGCAGCCAGATATGGGGTCTGACCCGCGACGAGCCCCTGCAGGCGCTGGCGAGCACCCCGTGGGCGGTGCGGGATTCGGTGCCGCTCAACCCGCCCGGCGCGATCCGCGCCATGGATTCGGTGCAGCGGCTCATTGCCGACGGACGGCCGTCGGCGGGGCTGGCGGCGACGCTGGCCGGGCAGGGCATCGGAATCCTGGTGTTGCGCAACGACCTCGATCCGGAGACCTCACGCTCCACCCGGCCGATGCTGGCCCACCGCGCGCTCGATGGTTCGCCCGGATTGACGAAGGTCGTCCAGTTCGGGAATCCGGTCGAGACCGGCAGGGTGGAGGGCCTGGTCGCGGACGGCGATCTGCGCCCGGAATACCCGGCGATCGAGATCTATCGCGTCGGGGCGACCGTGCCCGGCACCTCCGCCCAGGTGCTCGGCGGCGTCGGCGCGCCGACGTCGTTCCCGGGGGCGTTCACCGTCCCGCTGGACGGCGTCCCGGTGATCCAGGGCGGTCCCGAGGTGGTGGAACGATTGCGCCGCAATCCCGCCGCGCCTGCCGGGCCGACCGTGCTGGCCGCCGACGCCGCCACCGCCGGACTGCCGGTGAACGGGGTCACCATCACCGACACACCGATGGACCGGGAGACCGACTTCGGGCGGGTCGACAACCACAACTCCGCGCTGCGGGCCCCGGGCGACGCCCGCCGCACCCACAATCTGGTGCCGGACTATCCGGTGCCCGGCGCCCAGCTCGTGGAGGGCGAATGGTCCGGCGCGACCATCACCGCCTCCAGTTCCGCCGGTGACGCCACCCAGCTGGGCGGGGCCGCGCCCGGCAGCTCGACCGCGGCCGTGGTGGACGGCGATCCGGCCACCGCGTGGATCAGCAATGGCGCCGAACACGCTGTCGGCCAATGGCTCCGGCTGGACCTGGACAAGCCGATCAGCTCCGCGGTGCTGCGGCTGACCACCAGCGCGGCCGCTATCGGCAGCCCGGTGAAGTGGGTGGAGGTGGAGACCGCCAAGGGCACGGTGGCGGCCCGTATCACCGAACCCGGTACGCCGGTGCCGATCTCGCTGCCGCCGGGCCGCACCGACTGGATCAAGATCACCGCCGTGCACACCGAGGACGGCAGCGCCGGTGGCCAATTCGGGATCAGCGAACTGAGCCTGGACGACTACGCCGACCGCGAGAACCCGGTGACCGTGGACATCCGGCACCGCACGGTAGTTCCGCCCGCCCCCGCCGGCGCGCAGGTGCGCGGCTGGGACCTGGGACAGGAATTCCCCGGCCGCAGCGCCTGTTTCGACTCCCCCGACCGCGTCCGGTGCAGCAAGGGCCTGGCCCTGGCCGCCGAGGAGCCGGGCCTGTTCGAACGCACCCTGCAGGTGCCGCAGCCGGTCACCGTGTCCCCGGACCTGATCGTGCACACCCGTCCCGGCCCGGCGCTGGAGGCCCTGCTCACCGATCAGGACCGTCCCATCGCCCGCGGCCGCGCCGATGTCGGCGACCCGCGCGGCTCCGCCCTCGCGGCCAGCGACGGGGACCCGCGCACCAGCTGGACCGCGCCCGAGACCACCGTCCGCAATCCGGCGGGCCCCAAACCCACACTCACCATCGAACTTCCGGCCCCAGCCCTGGTGACCGGCCTGGAAGTGACACCGTCACGCGGCGATCTGCCCGCGCACCCCACCTCCGTCTCGGTGAATCTCGGCGACGGCCCGCAGGTGCGGACCGTGAATCCGGACTCCGGCGCGACCAGCCGGGTGGACCTGCACCCCTACGTCACCGATCGCATCGAGGTCAGCATCCAGACCTGGGACGGTGTACTCGACCGCACCGCACTGGGTTTCGCGCAGGAGCAGCCGCCCGGTCTGGCCGAGGTGAACGTGCTGGGCCCCGACTACCCGGCCCCCGCCGATCCCGACCGGCTCCTCACCATCGACTGCGCACACGGGCCGACCATCGCCGCCGCGGGCCGCACCCTGCACACCACGGTGACCGGCACCGCCGCCGAATTGCGTTCCGGCGCACCGTTGCCCGCCACCGTGTGCGCGGCCGACGGGAACAGCGCGAACAGTGCGATGGGCGCCGACACCGGATTCGACTTCCCGTCCGGCCGTGTGGATGTCGCGGTCGCGCCGACCGAGCTGTTCACCGTCGACGAACTGCGCCTGGACCGCACCCCGCCGCTCGCCCCGGTGGCCGACCCGAACGGCAGCGCGGGCACGCAGGTTCTGGTCCTGCCGCTGAGCACGAATGTCGGATGGCAGGCGAAGTCCGCCGACGGCGCCACGCTGAAGCCCGTGGTGATCAACGGCTGGCAGCAGGCGTGGCTGGTGCCGCCCGGAACCAAGGGCCCGATCACCGTCGAATTCCCCACCGATCGCTGGTACCGCCTGGCCATCTTCGGCGGCCTGCTGTTGCTGATTCCGCTGATCGTGCTGGCGTTCCGGGGTGCGCGCTCGCCTGTCCGCGACGACGGGCCGCCGCCGCGCACCTGGTGCGGCCGCACCGTCGCCGGGCTGGGACTGGCCACCGGGGCCGGTCTCATCGCCGGACCGGTCGCCCTCGTGATCACCCTGTTCGGTCTGGTGGCCGACCATCTCCGGCCGCGCGTGCTGCCGCGGGCGCTGGTGGCGATCGCGGCCGGCGGCACCGCGATCTCCGCGGCCGCGCTGTCGACCGGGCCCTGGCGTTCACTGGGGGGCTATGCCGGAGGTTCGCTCTGGGTGCAGTTCCCGGCGCTGGTCGCGGTGATCGCGGTGGGGATCGCGGCCCTGCCGCCACGCCGCTGAATCAGAGTGCCGCCGCGCAGCTGAATCGTGCTGCCGCTCAACCGAAGCGGCGGCGCGTCCACTGCCGGACGGGTTCCTCGACGAGGGCGTAGCTGGCGGCCGCCAGTGGCAGTGTGAAGGCCGCGGTCAACAGGTAGACCACCACGAAATGCCCGCGGAACGGCACGATGCCGAACACCGGGAAGATGATCGACAGCACGGCCAGATGCCAGATGAAGATGCCGTACGACCAGCGTCCGAGGGTCGCGGCGACCCGGCCCTCCAGCACCCGGCGCCGCCGATCGGGCCGCAGCACCAGCGGGGCCAGCAGGGCGAACCCGATGACCGCGCCGAGCGCCATCTTCATCACGTACTGCCACGGCTGCCCGTGCACGAGACCGGCCGGACCCGCCAGATCGGTGGCCGCCAGCAGCATGGCCACGAACGCGAGCGGCCACATCAGCCACTGGTTCCCGGCCACCCGCCGCCAGCGCGGGGCGGGCAGGTCGGCGAGTTCGGCCAGCAGCATGCCCGCCGCGAACCACGGCAGATATCCCGGCAGCCAGTTGTCGGCGTGAATGCCCTCGGGTGTGGCCACCGGCAGGAAATTCCAGCCCAGGCACAGCAATCCCAGGCCGAGCACCACCGGCACCCGCAGCCGCGCGCGGTGCCCGCGCAACCAGACCAGGGCGAACGCCAGCAGCGGAAGCACAAGGTAGAAGGCAACTTCCACCGAGAGGCTCCACATCTGGGTGAGACCGTCGGTCAGGGTGAAGGGCACGAACACCTGCAGCAGAACGAGATTCGACAGCCACACCCGCAACCCGGCGGTGTGTGCCGCATTGGGCAACAGGATCAGCACCACGCACACGACGACCCAGTAGGCGGGCAGGATGCGGGCCGCGCGATGCAGTAGATACCGTCCGGCCCTCGGCGCGCGCCCCTCTCCTCGGGCTGCGGCGGCGTGCGGGCGCCACAGCAGGAATCCCGACAGCGCGAAGAACACCGCGACCGCCATGTCGAATCGCTCCCACACCCGCCCCAGCACCGGCTGCCCGGTCGCGCCGGTCTGGAAGGCCACGTGAGTGAGCACCACCCCCAGCGCCGCCAGGGCGCGCATGCCCTCGAGTGCCGGAACGAAGCGACCCAGACGTGCCGCGGGCGGCTCTTCCGGAATCGGGTTCGTCTCGGGATTCAGGGTGGTCGTCATCGCGCCCCAGTCTGCCCTGTCGCAGTTCGGCCGAGCGTCCGGCCGCCTCCCCGAGACTTCTGCGGGCGGCTATTTCAGGGAGTTTTCCTGCCTCGGCCACACTCTGGGACCGCTCGGACTGTTAGTGTCTGGGCTCACGAGTGCTGCGCGGCGACCGCAGTACTGGAGGAAACACGTGTTCGACGACGAGGAGAACCTGCATGGCACTCAGTGCCGGTACCAGAAGGACGGTGGCCTGCGTACTCGTGGGGCTCGGTGCGATGCTGCTCGTCGCCGCGATCATGGTCCCCACCTATACGGTCAGTCGGCTGGCGAAGACCCCGCTGGACCTGGAGATCACGACCGTCGCGACCAATCCGCAGAACGGCGCCCCCAGTGAGGTGCTGGATTCCAAGTCGCTGACCTCGGGAACGGGCTCGGCGAAGGTGGACCAGAACGTCCCGCTCGTCTCGCAGCGCTTCCTCACCGTCGAAAACCCGTCGGACGCTTCGGAAATGACCATCCAGGCCGGTCAGACCCTGCGCCGCACCGACAAGCAGGGCGACACCGGCCTGCTGACCGCGACCATCGACCGCGTCACCGTGGACCGCAAGACAGGTGCGCCGGTGGATTCGGTGGACGGCGGCCCCAACGGCGCGATCGCCGTGACGGTCGACAAGAAGGGCGAGAGCGTGATGGACCCGGTGCAGCACACCGGCCTCCAGTACCGCTTCCCGATCGGCACGGACAAGAAGACCTACCCTTACTTCGATCTGAACGTGCGCAAGACCTTCGACATCAACTACGTCGAAGAGACCGAGATCAACAATCTGAAGGTCTACCACTTCCAGATGACCGTTCCGGTCACCGATCTCTCCACCGTCGCCAACTCTCCGACCAACAAGCTGACCCTGCCCGCCGAGAAGTGGGGCGTGGAGGGCGACGGCGACGTCACCATGGCACGCTTCTACACCAACATCCGGGACCTGTGGGTCGAGCCGCAGACCGGCACCGTCATCAAGGGCCAGGAGCAGATCCACCTGTTCTACGCCCGCAGCGGTGACAAGCCCGAGGTGACCGCCCTGAAGTCGACCCTGGTGTTCGACGAGAACACCATCGAGTCGCAGATCTCGGTGGCCAAGGACAACATCGACAAGCTGTCGCTGTACGGCCGCATCCTGCCGATCCTCCTCGGCGTCCTCGGCCTGGTGTTCCTGCTCGTCGGCCTGCTGCTCGGCTTCCTCGGCAAGAACGGCAACGGGCGCACCCCGGTCCGCCGCGCCGCCCCGGCCCCGTCCGGCGGTCCCGGCAACTTCGACGCCCCGACCCAGCAGATCGACATGAACAAGAAGCCCTAGCGGCTCCCGGTTCACCGCGGCCCAGCACCTGTGAAGGTGCTGGGCCGTTTCCGTTTCCGCCCGATGCGCTGCTGAGAATCCCGCGCGGATGGGTGTCGGCGGCACAGCGGCGGGACCGAGGCGCAGGGGTGCGCGGCCGGGGCGGCCGAGACGGATGGGAGCATTGCGGGCGTGCCAGTTGTACGCCGTCTGCCCGTGGTCAAGGACCTGACCTTGGTGACGGCGGGGGCGATGACCGCGAATGTGGCGGGATACCTGCTGCAGCTGCTGGCCAGCCGATGGCTGGGGGTGTCGGGGTACAGCTCGTTCGCGAGCCTGCTGGCGGTGCAGATGCTGTGCGCCGTCCCCGCGCTCGCGTTGCAGAACGTGGTCGCGCGGGAGATCGTGCGGGGCGCGCCGGTGAGCGCCGCGCGCGCGTTGACCGCGCGCTGCGCGGGCCTGGTCGCGGTGGTGGCGCTGGTGCTGGTTCCGGTGGTCGGCGCGGTGCTGAAGGTCGGCTCGGCGGCGTCCGCGGGTGCGCTCTGTTCCGCACCGGCCTTGGTGCTGCTCGCGGGTGAGCAGGGAATCCTGCAGGGCCGCAGCCGGTTCCGGGAGCTGGCCACCGTACTGGGCGGGGCGGCGATCGTCCGGGTGACGCCCGCCCTGATCGTGCTGGCCTGCGGTTTCGGTTCGGCGCCCGCGCTGTGGACCGGCGCGGGCGGTGCGACCTTGGCGGCGTTCGCGGCCCGCCGGATCGCCGATCGCGCGCTGACGGACCACGGCCGCGAAGTCGATGCGATCCCGGCGAACGATAGCGACGGCAACACCGCTGACTCACCGACCTGGTCGAGTCCCACTGTCGCCGAGGGAATTCCGGCCGTAGTCCCGCTCCCGGAAGCGGATTCCGGATCCGCCGCACCGCGCCGGACAGCGGTCTGGGGGCTCGGCGTGGCGGCGGTGTTCCGGGCGGTGCAGGTGCAAGCGGCCTTGACCGCGTTGTCGGCGGCGGATCTGCTGGTGTCGCGAATCATCCTGGACGAGAACGACGCCGGGCGCTACGCCCTGGGGGCCATTGCCACGAAGATCGCGTTCTGGCTGCCGCAGGCGGTCGGCGTGGTGCTGTACCCGAAGATGGCGCAGCCGCAGCACTCCGTGCGCGCCGTGCGGTCGGCGCTGGCGGTGCTGGTGGGGATCGGGGCCGTCACCGTCCTCGGGGCGGCGGTCGCCGCACCACTGGCCTCGTTGTTCGCGGGCCGCGATTACGCACCGATCGAGGGACTGCTGTGGTTGTTCGCGCTCGAGGGCGCGCTGCTGGCGGTCTTGCAGGCGGCCCTGCTGTCGGCGATCGCCGCCGACCGGACGGCACCGGCCGCTATCACCTGGGTCGGGCTCGGCATCGGAATCGCGGTCATGCTGACCTGCGCGCACTCGGTGCTGTCGCTGATCGTCATCGCCACGGCGACGGCCGCCCTCACCACCCTGGTGATCACCGGTCTGGCTCTGCGAGGCGCACGCGACGAGACCGAGAACCCAACGCGGGTCCCCGATCCCGGGTCGAACGGAACATAGGGTGCCGGTGTGAGTGCGCGGGGTCGGGAACGGGGATGGGCCAGGTTGGTACCCGCCGGGTACAGCCTGGTACTGGCGCTGATCGTGCTGGGGCCACTGCTCGGGTCCGGATACCTGCTGCTGCGGGACGCGGTCAGTACTCCCCGGTCGTTTCTCACCGATTCCGCGCTGGGACTCGGCGATGCCGCACCGCGCGCCGTGCCGCAGGACGCGCTGATCGCCGTCGGATCGACGGTGGTGGACGGCGGCCTCCTGGTCAAAGCGATTCTGCTGGCTGCGCTGTGGCTGGCCGGCTGGGGTGCGGCCTGCCTGGCCCGTGACCTGCTCCGCGTGTCGCTGGGCCCGCAGCTGGTGGCGGCGACCGTCGCCATCTGGAGTCCCTATGTGGCCGAGCGCCTTCTACAGGGCCATTGGAGCCTGCTGACCGGCTATGCGGCGCTGCCCTGGATCGCCTTGCTCGCCACTCGCTTACGCGCACGCTCCGCGACCGGGACGACTGCGCGTTCCACGACCGACACCACCGCACGCGCGGACGGCGCGGAGGCCGCGCGCTCACCTGCGCCCACTGCCACGCCGCCGATTTCGCGCCCCGGACGTTCGACGTTGCTCGACGCATGGGCCGGACGTTCGGGAGTGCCCGGCACGCGCGCCGGACGTGCGGGCGCGCTCGGTACGTGGGCCGGGCTGGCGGGGTGTCTCGCCGCGGCCGGGCTCACGCCGACCGGATCGCTACTCGCGGGGCTGGTGGCACTACTGCTGGTCGGCAAGCGGAATCTGCCTGCCACGGCGGCACTGTGGATCCTGTCGGCGGCCCCCTGGCTGACGGCGACGGCACTGTCGGGTGCGGGCGCGGAGCCCTCGGATCCGGTGGGCATCGCCGCCTTCGCGGCCCGCGCGGAGCCCTGGCTCGGCACCCTCGGCAGCCTCTCCGGTCTGGGCGGCATCTGGAACAGCACCGCCGTACCCGGCTCGCGCACAACCTTCTTCGCCCTGGTCGCAACGGTGCTCCTGCTCGCCCTCGTGGCAACCGGCGTACGCGCGGTCCTCGGTGCCGGCACCGACTCCGAATCCCGTTCGGGCGCAGCGGCCCACCACCTGGATCGCACCGACGTGCGGCCGGACGACACGGCCGAACCGGGCGCCGCGCCCGATGCGGACGTCGAAACTCGGTCGGGCGCAGCGGCCCGCGAACCGGATCGCACCGGAGTTCGGCCGAACGGGACGGCCGCACCGGGCGGCGTGCCGGATGGTGGATCTCCTCAGGACTCGATGCACGACGAGGCGCGGGTCGTGCGGCGGCGGTTGGTCTGGCTGGCGGTGGCGGCGATCGTGCTGCCCGCGCTGGGGGCGACCGGCTGGGGGTTGTCGGCGGGTGAGTTTCTGGTGACCAGGGTGCCGGGGGCCGGGCTGCTCCGGGATACCCAGAAGTTCGTGGCCCTGGCCGTTCCCGCGTATGCCCTGTGCGCGGCCGCCGGATGCCGGGTGGTGGGGCGCTGGATTTCCGCCATGGTTGTGGATGGTGTGCGCGCCGAGTCGCCGCGGGCGCGAACCGGTGGAGCCGCGGTGCTTTTCCTCGCGATCCTGTTGCTCACGCTGCCGGATCTGGCGTGGGGAGTCGGGGGCGCGCTGCGGCCGGTGCAGTATCCGGCCGGATGGCAGCGGGTGGCGGCCGAGGTCGACGCGCCGGGTGATGTCGCGGTGCTGCCGGGCGGGATGTTCCGGAAGTTCCGGTATTCGGGGAGTGCGCCGGTCCTGGATCCGGCTCCGCGAATGCTGAAGCGAGATGTGCTGCAAACCGGTGAACTTCCCGTGCGCGGCGGCGTGGTGTCCGGTGAGGGCGAGCGGGCCCGGAAGGTGGAGAACCTGCTGTTGCAGGGCGGATCCGCGAACCGGCTGGCCGAACTGGGGGTCGGCTGGGTGCTGGTCGAGGGCGGCACGCCCGGACCGATGGGTGCATCGAAAACCACTCTGGCGCAGTTGAATCCCGTCTACGCCGACCGGGATATGCAGCTGTACCGGGTACCCGGCGATATCGCCGCCCACGACGCCTCGGCCGCGAACCGCCACCTGTCGGGCGCCGCGCACCTGCTGTGGGCCGCGTTGCTGGTCGGCGGATTCCTCACCGCCGCAATCCATTCCGCGATGCGCCGGTCAATCCCGCGGGAAGCCGAGCGCGAATCCCACCCCGATCACGACAATGCTGACTAACGCAATGACGAGAATGATCCACATGCCTCGATGCTAGGAACCGCAGGAGAACCGCGTCGCGTCTTCGCCGAATTGCGAAGCCCGCGAATCACACTCGCGCGGGCGCGATCAGACCGCTCACCCGCTCGCCGCGCGTCACCGCGGACAGCACCTCGTAGACGCCGTTCCCGGTCTGCTCCCAGGAGAATTCGCGCGCCCGCACCCGCGCCTTCTCCCCCAGCACCATCCGGGACTCCCGATCGCCGAGCAGTTCGCCCACGGCCTCGACGAGCTGGGCCGGATCGTCGACCAGTAGCCCGGTCACGCCGTCGACGATGGAGTCGGTGAGCCCGCGTGAACTGCGGTAGCCGACCGTGGGCACCCCGTGCTGGGCCGCCTCGATGACCGCCAGCCCCCAGCCCTCCTTGCGCGAGGGCAGCACGTGTACCCAGGCGCGGCCCAGCAGCCGGTGCTTCTCGTCCTCGTCGACGTGGCCGTGGAAGGTGACCGCGTCGGCGATGCCGAGCTCGCGCGCATGGACGCGCAGATTGGGGGCCCACCAGCCGTCGCCGATCACATCGAGGTGCAGGCCCGGGATCCGCCCGCGCAGCCCGGCCACCACGGCCATGGCGTCCTCGATCTGCTTGTGCGGCACCAGCCGCGAGAGCACCACGATGCTGGGGTGCGCGGTACGGGTGGCGTCGTCTCCGGCAGGCACCTGTGCGGGAATCGGTTCGGCGCCATTGCGCACCACCGCGATCCGCGTACCGGCCACGCCGAGCGCGGTGAGTTCCTCGGCCGACGGCAGCGAAACCGTCAGATACTGATTGCCGCGGTGCACCCGCGGCGACAGCCGCGATTCGATCCACCAGCCGATTCGCCCGACCAGCCGCCCGGCCACCGGCCACTGCTCGCGATGCCCGTGATGCACGAGCACCACGGTCGGCGCGGCCGTCGCGGCCCGGGCGAAGAAGGGGATGCCGTTCTGGGTGTCGATGACCGCGTCGGGCCGCAACCCCTTGAGCGGGCCGATCCCGAACCGGCCCAGCGCGATAGCCGCCAGCGCCCGCGGATACACCGTGAACCGCCCACCGCCCCGGCTGATCTCGATGCCGTCGAGCGACTCCCGCACGGCCGCACCCGGATAGCCCGCGGTCCGCAGCGTCACCTTGACGCCGCGCGCGGCCAGCTGCGCCCCGACCTGCTCCAGATACCGCTCGCTCCCGCCACCCTGCGGATGCCCGGTGTCGCGCCAGCACAGCAGCAGCACTTCACGCACGGGCGGGTCTCCAGGGGGTCAAGGTCGGTCGGGAACGGGCAGACAATGGGCTCCACCATATAGCCCGCCCGCCCGTTCCGGGCCAGCAGTGGTCATCCGACCTGCGCGTGCCGCGAATCCATGCCGGGGTGCGAGGTTGCGAGCGGGTGTCCGGGCCGGTGCGCGGCTGTGCGAAACTTGCCGCCGTGCTCCGAGCCGATCAGCCCAGACCGCGCCGCCCGCGATTCGCCCGCCGGGCGACGCTGCGCCGGTCGCTACGGCTGCTGGGCAGTTTCCGGTTCGAGCAGACCGATCCGGCCGTGTTCTACGGTGGGGTGGCGGCCGATACCGCCGATCTGGTGTCGGACTTCTACCGGGATCTGACCGGGAAGTCGCTGCGCGGGACGGTCGTGCTGGATGTGGGCGGCGGCCCGGGCTATTTCGCGGACGAGTTCGGCCGGGCGGGGGCCCGCTATCTGCCGGTGGAGCCGGATCCGTCGGAGATGCACGCGGCCGGTTTGCGGGTCGCGGGCTCGGTGCGCGGGTCGGGGATGGCGCTGCCGTTCCGCGATGACGCGGTGGAGGTCTGCATCTCCTCGAATGTGGCCGAGCACGTGCCGCGGCCGTGGGTGATGGCCGGGGAGATGCTGCGGGTCACCAAACCCGGTGGCCTCATGGTCTTTTCGTACACGGTGTGGCACGGGCCGTTCGGCGGCCACGAGACCGGGCCGTGGCATTACCTGGGCGGGGAGTACGCGGCGCGGCGGTATCGGCGCAAGCACGGGCGGGAGCCGAAGAACCGCTTCGGGCGGTCACTGTTCGCGGTACGGGCGGCCGAGGGTGTGCGGTGGGCGCGCGAAACTCCGGACGACATCGGGATTCTCGCGGTGTTCCCGCGCTATCACCCGCGCTGGGCCTGGTGGATGGTGCACGTCCCGGTGCTGCGGGAGCTGCTGGTCAGCAACCTGGTCGTGGTGGCGACCAAGCGGCCGCGGTCAGCGGATGGAGAATCCGCGCCGCCAGATCCGGCGTAGGCCGGTGCAGGGTTCGGGTTCGCCCCACGGTGACTCCTGGGTAGCCAGCCCGACCGTCTCCATGACGGTCAGGCCGACCTGACAGGCGAGGGCGTTCATGGTGGCAACCGCTTCGGCCGCCTGTAATGCGGCGGCGGCTTGCTCGGTGGTCAGGGTCCGGCCCGGCAGGAAGGACACCACCCAACCGCCTGCGCCTACGCTTTTCGCCTGATGCGGCGTGAGATCACTGGTCATCAGCGATCTGCCGACCACTTGCACCGCCATGACTCGGACTCCCCTGTGCGGTAACGGTTCATGAATCGAGCGAGCTATCCACGGTAGCTATAAAGCATGCTCGCTACGGCTGCCGAATGCAATAGTGCGTTCGGCGAAAAGCGAACCAACAGGTCGGAATTCGATTAGGGGCACGCTGCCAGTTTGCCGCAAGGATGCGGAATGGCTTGCGCCCCTGCACATCCGGAGCAGATCAGTCCTCGAGCAGCCGGAGCCGCAGGACGGGTTGCCCCTTCCGGGCCGTCGGATAGGTCGCCTCCACCACCTCGACGCGCCATCCCGGCGGCAGCACCCGCTGCAACTGACTCGCAGCCCGCTGCATGGGAGTGCTGACACCCGGCGAGTCGACATCGGAGAGCTCACCGAGCAGGAAGTCGTCGAGGCGCACATCGACCATGCCGGGGATCTACCTTTCGTAGAGCTAATAAATAGCAACCGACCGGATTGGTGGAGAAAGGCGTACTGGGCAGAGCATAGGCCACGACCTGGCAACCCTGAATCCGAATCAGGTTTCGCCGCGCCGGTAACCGGACGACTTAGAAACCGAGGAGTCCAATTTCAAAGAAGATCCCGCTCAGCGGGACATTTGCCCCACATGTGGGGGGCAGCGCCGAATACAAAACTGTAACGTGTTCTCATGGAGTACCAGAGTCTGTTCATCGGTGGCCGCTGGACCGCGCCGGCCGGCGCCGACACCCTGCCCGTCGTCTCGCCCGCAACCCTGGAAACGGTCGGCAGCGTGCCCGTCGTCACCCGCGCCGATGTCGACGCCGCGGTCGCCGCGGCCCGCCGGGCCTTCGACAGCGGACCCTGGCCGGCCACCCCGCCGGAGGAGCGCGCCGCCCTGCTGACCCGCGTCGTCGCCCTGCTCGATCAGAAGGCCGGCGACCTCACCGCAGCCCTCTCCGCCGAGATGGGCGCGCCCGCCCTGGCCGCGAGCACCCTCAACTACATCCCCGCCCGCGCCACCCTCGACTTCTACGCCGGACTCGGAAAGTCCTTCCCCTGGACCGAATCTCGCACCGGCCTGTTCGGCACCACCCGGGTCTCTCGCGAACCGGTCGGTGTGGTCGCCGCCGTGATCGCCTGGAATGTCCCGCTGTTCCTGGCCGTCAACAAGCTCGCGCCCGCCCTGCTGGCCGGCTGCAGCGTCGTCCTCAAGCCGGCGCCGCTGACCCCGCTGGCCGCCAACCTGCTCGCCGACATCTTCGCCGAGGCCGGCCTGCCCGAGGGCGTCCTGTCGGTGCTGCCCGCCGAGGCCGACGCCGCCGAATACCTGGTCTCCCACCCGGGCGTGGACAAGGTCACCTTCACCGGCAGTACCGCGGTCGGTCGCAAGATCGCCGCGATCGCGGGCGGCCAACTCAAGCGCTGCTCGCTGGAACTGGGCGGCAAGTCCGCCGCGATCCTGTTGCCCGACATGGACATTGCCGACATGCCCAAGCTCGCCTTCGCGGGCCTGATGAACAGCGGCCAGGCCTGCGTGGCCCAGACCCGCATCCTCGCCCCGCGCGGCCGCTACGACGAAATCCTCGACGCCCTCACCGCTTCCGTGGGCCTGCTCCCGGTCGGACTGCCCGACGACCCCAATGCCCAACTGGGCCCGCTCATCTCGGAGAAGCAGCGCGAGCGCGTCGAGGGCTACATCGCCAAGGGCCAGGACGAGGGCGCGCGCCTCATCCTGGGCGGCGACCGCCCCGCCGACCTCCCCGGATGGTACGTCCGCCCCACCGTCTTCGCCGACGTCAGCAACGCCATGACCATCGCCCGCGAGGAGATCTTCGGCCCCGTCCTCTCTGTCCTCCCCTACGACACCGAGGAGGAGGCCGTCGCCATCGCCAACGACAGCGACTACGGCCTCGCCGGCTCGGTCTGGACCACCGACATCGAACACGGCGCCGCCATCGCAGCCATGGTCCGCACCGGCACCTACGCCATCAACTGGTACGCCTTCGACCCCTGCGCCCCCTTCGGCGGCTACAAGACCTCCGGCATCGGCCGCGAGAACGGCCCCGAGGGCCTCGACGCGTACTGCGAGCAGAAGTCTCTATTGATGCCCATGGGCTGACCCGCCTCCCCGAGCCCTCAGCGGGCGGCTCGGGTGCCGTTTTCAGACACGCATCCGTGCGGACGGCTGGGAGCCGAAAAAATTTCGGGCGTACCCGGCGAGTTACCCTCACCACCCGAAATCAGTCGTCCCGTCCCAGCCAGGCCTACGGCCCATCTCCAACGAAAACGGCTCGCCCACACTCTCAGTGCGGGCGAGCCGTTTTCGTCATGCCTTTATGCGAGACGCTGCTTGAGGGCCTCGAACTCGTCGCGGATACCGGAGGGCAGCTTGTCGCCGATGAACTCGAACCATTCCTCGATCAGCGGGATCTCCCGCTTCCACTCCTCGACGTCGACCGCGAGCGCCTCGTCGACGTCGGCGGTGTTCACGTCCAGGCCCTCGAGGTCGAGGTTGCCGGCGGTGGGGACATTGCCGATCGGGGTGGCCTCGGCCTCCGCCGTGCCCTCGATGCGGTTGACGATCCACTCCAGCACGCGGGAGTTCTCGCCGAAGCCGGGCCACAGGAAGCGGCCGTCCTCGCCGCGGCGGAACCAGTTGACGTAGAAGATCTTCGGCAGCTTCTGGGCGTCGGCGTTCTTGCCGAGGTTGATCCAGTGGCCGATGTAGTCACCCACGTGGTAGCCCATGAACGGGATCATCGCCATCGGGTCGCGGCGCACGGTGCCGACCTTGCCCTCGGCGGCGGCGGTCTGCTCGGAGGACAGGGTGGCGCCCATGAACACGCCGTGCTGCCAGTCGAAGGACTCGGTCACCAGCGGGACGGTGGTCTTGCGGCGGCCGCCGAAGAGGATGGCCGAGATCGGCACGCCCTGCGGGTCGTCCCACTCGGGGGCCAGGGTCGGGCACTGCGACATCGGGGTGCAGTAGCGCGAGTTCGGGTGCGCGGCCAGGGTTTCCGACTCGCGCTCGTACCAGTCGTTGCCCTTCCAGTCGATCAGGTGATCGGGCTGGCCCTCCAGACCCTCCCACCACACGTCGCCGTCGTCGGTGAGCGCGACGTTGGTGTAGACGGTGTTGCCCGCGTCGATGGTGGCCATCGCGTTGGGGTTGGAGGAGTGGTTGGTGCCGGGCGCGACGCCGAAGAAGCCGAACTCCGGGTTGACGGCATAAAGTCGCCCGTCCTCGCCGAAGCGCATCCACGCGATGTCGTCGCCGAGGGTCTCGGCGCGCCAGCCCGGAACGGTCGGCTGGATCATGGCGAGGTTGGTCTTACCGCAGGCCGACGGGAACGCGGCGGCCACGTAGTACGCCTTGTTCTCCGGCGAGATCAGCTTGAGGATGAGCATGTGCTCGGCCAGCCAGCCCTCGTCGTGCGCCATGGCCGAGGCGATGCGCAGCGAGTAGCACTTCTTGCCCAGCAGCGCGTTGCCGCCGTAACCCGAACCGTAGGACCAGATTTCGCGGTCCTCGGGGAAGTGGGTGATGTACTTGGTGTCGTTGCACGGCCACGGCACGTCGGCCTGGCCCTCGGCCAGCGGAGCGCCCAGCGAGTGCAGCGCCTTCACGAACGGCCGGTCGGCGCCGAGCTTCTCCAGGGCGGCCTTGCCGGCGCGGGTCATCACGCGCATCGACACCACGACGTACTCGGAGTCGGTGATCTCGACGCCCAGCTTCGGGTCCTCGGCGCCCAGCGGGCCCATGCAGAAGGGCACCACGTACATGGTGCGGCCCTTCATGGAGCCGCGGTACAGCTCGGTCATGGTGGCGCGCATCTCGGCCGGGTCGACCCAGTTGTTGGTCGGACCGGCGTCGGCCTCGGTCTTCGAGCAGATGTAGGTGCGGGACTCGACGCGGGCGACGTCGGAGGGGTCGGAGAGGGCGAGGAACGAGTTGGGCTTCTTGCTCTCGTTCAGCTTCTTGAAGGTGCCCGCCTCGACCAGCTTGGTGGTGAGAGCGTCCCACTCCTCGTCGGAACCGTCCGACCAGACCACGCGGTCGGGCTGGGTGAGTTCTGCGACCTCCTGTACCCAGGCAAGCAGTTCCTTGTGCTCGGTGGGCGCGGTGCCATCGTGAAGACCAGGAATGGTCGCTGAGGTCATGAAAACTCTCCTGAGATGGGCGGCCCCGAGGTCATCGAGCCGAGGACCACGGCTCGCGACACCGAGTGCCACCAATTGCGGCAGGGCTCCCGCTGGTCTCGCCGCTTGCCCGTACCGGCTGGACGCGCGTACAAGAACGCAACGGATGCCCTGGTTCCTGCCATAGAGGTTAACGCCATATATCGGGGTGTACGGAATCGGGTTGTCCACTCGGTACCGGGTCGAAACCTCCGACCAGCCGCTGAGTGAATTCGAGAGTGGCCAGGTCACGGTCGCATGCCAGCAGTAAAGCGGGGCGCCGTTGCGCCGCCTGCCGCAATTGCGCCTCCAATTCACCGACCCGCAGATCGGTTTCCACCATCCGCGCGGTGGCACTGCCGAGCACCTCGTCGGTGAGCCGTTCCTCGGCGTCGACCAGGGCCGTGGCTACCCGCTGTTCCAGCTGCGCACGGGCGTCGACCAGCGTGTCCGCCACCCATTGCCGCAGGTGAGCGCCATCGGCGAGGTGCCGGCGGGCACGCACCACCCAGCCCGCGGCGGTGGCACCGAGGAGCAGACTGACCGGCACGATCGCGAAGTCGAAGGCCTGCAGCAGGGCCAGCGGAGCCACCACCAGCCGGCCCAGTCCGAAGCCCGCCGAGGCGCCGAGCGCGATCACCAGGTGGTCCTCCACGCCCCGCAGCCGCGGGCCCGGCGCGGGAACCGCCCTCGACACCCGTTCCGCGGGCGCCGGAAAAGATATATGCCATTCCTCCGAGACGGATTCTTCGACCTGACGGCACAATTCGGCGATCCGGGAGCGAATCGAGCGATCCATCTCCCGTGTGAGTTTTTCCACAGAATCGCTCACATGCCGCGGAAATTCGGCGTGTGCGCTGCGCGGCAGGCGTTCGATTTCGGCCCGCAGCTCTCCGTGCAGCGCCCGGATTCTGGCTCCGACCTCGTGCAATAGATCCACTCGCGCCAACTGCAGCCGATTCCGCACAATCGTCATGGCCGAACCCCGCCCGCCGTCGCTCACCGCCAGCAGCCGCGCCCGCTCCTCCCGCAGCCCCGCCACATCCCCGCCGTCCCGCAGCTTCCCGACCTGCGCCCGGATTCGCCGCCGCGTCTCGGCCACCACCCGCTCCCGCACGATCGCCACCTGATCCCCCACCGCCCCCGCCCCGGCCGCCGCCACCAGCCTGGCGTGCAACAACCCCACCCCCGACCGATCCAGCAGCGCCGGATCCTCCGCCGCCCGCGCCACCGCCGCCATCCGCGCCGACACCGGCACGATCTCCGCCCTGCTCTCGCCACCGGCCTCCGCCAGCAGCTCCACATCCAGCTTCCGCACCTCCCGCCACTCCCGATGCGCGTGAATCCCGTCCAGCGCGAACACGATCCGCGTCCCGTCCGCCCGCAGCGCCCGCACCCGCGCCAGCATCTCGCCGCCGATCAGCGCCCCGGAGTCGAGCACGACGAGCGCCACCGGACGCGGGCGCGACCCGAGTCCGGCGCCGGTCGCGGACGCCGGATCGGCGTCCTCGGTGTCGACCCCGGCCTCCGTGACGACGATGAGGTCGATACGCGGCTGGAACCGAGCCAACTCGACCCGCAATGCCGCCGCGTGCAACCAGTCGCCACTGATGAGCGCGATCGCCGTGGCTTCGCCGCGCGGCTCCGGGGCAATCGCCCGCAGCAGCGCCAGACCGTGCGGATTCCAGCGCATGACAACGGCTTCCACCGCCGCGGACAGCTCGACCGGCGATGCGGGAGGTTCGGCGGCGGGTGCACTGCCCCGGGCGGACCGGTCCGGATCGGCCGGGGTCGGCCGATGCAACGGCGGAAGTTCGAGCCCGTGCAACGGCGGCGGGTCAGCGGGGCGAGGTTCGGGGATCAACACCGCTGATTCGTATCCGGCGGCGTATTCGGCTTGGCCCGAGGCGAATCAATCGCCGAAGACGGCGGCGACGGCCTCGTAGCGGCGGTGCAGCTCGTGGTGGAGGGGGTCTATTCCGCTGGCGCAGTGGAGGATTTGCAGCAGGAGCTGCGGGGGCAGGGTGGGGTGGCGGCGGAGAGCTGCGAGGGCGCAGGAGACGCCGAAGAGGTCCCAGCGGTCGAGGAGGGCTTGGCGGGATTCCGGGTCGGGGGCGAGGTCGGGAGCCGTGAAGAGGTCGTGCGAGAGGGTGAGGGCCGGGTCGGGGCGGTCGCGATGGCGGTGGAGGGTGCGGAGGTCGGCGTCGGTGAGGGTGCCCGAGCGGGTGTGGGCGGCGAGGGACGCGACGACCGGGAAGACGAGCAGACCGAATTCGGCGGTGAGGTCGTCGGCCGCCGCGGCGGCGTCGGGCCAGCGGGCGCCGATGGCATCGGCCTTGTTGAGGACCACAAGGGTGCGGTCCGGGTGGACGGTGGCCAGCAGGCGGCGGTCGGCGTGGTCGGCGAGGCCGGGGAGAACATAGAGGACGAGATCGGCATCGAATGCGGGGTCCGGTTGCCCGGGCCGGTCGACCGGCCGGGTTTCTTCGGCGGTGAGCAGCGACAACGCATGTCGCAGCGCGGTTTTGCCCGCACGGGCCCGGCCCGTCACCTGGATGCGCGGAGATCGCCCGACCGGCACCCGGGCAGCATAACCGGAAGCCCCTGGGCGCGTGGGCATTTCGGATCACGAACGCGCAGGTCAGGCGGTGAGGAAGCAGACCGATCCGGGTCCTTCTGTGCGCCCGCACAATTCGGCGCAACCGCTCTTCACAGACACCTGGGATTGCCCTACTCTGGCGATTCTGTCGGCATCAGGGCCGATGCACGGCTGCGGCGATCCCTCTCGGTCCACGGCCGGGCGCGACGAGGGGAGGTGGCGATGACCGTCAATGCGGACGTCATCGGATCATCCGGAACACCGGGGCCGCAAGGGACAGTACGACCGGCGCCGGCCGGGCAGCCGAGCAGCCGCCCGCTGCCGCCGGGCCGGGACCCCTTCTTCCATCCGCCACGCGGGTTCGCCCGCCACGCGGCGGGCACGATCCTGCGCAGCCGCCCGGTCGACATCGCCCTGTTCGGCCTGGTGCCGCAACACGTGACGGCCTGGCAGCTGCTGTATCGCAGCCAGGATCTGCACGGCCGGCCCGAAGTCGCGGTCACCACCGTGCTGCTGCCCGAGGGCGCCGAACCGGACGCGGAACGCCCGCTGCTGGCCTTCCAGACGGCCATGGACGCCGTGACGGACCGCTGCGCCCCGTCCTATGCGCTGCGGCGCGGCGCCCTGTCCCCCGGCTCCATCACCCAGCTCGAATGGCTGCTGGTCGCGAACGCGCTGCGCCGCGGGTGGGCGGTCAGCATCGCCGATCATGAAGGGCCGCAGGGGAATTTCGGCGTGGCGCGCGAACCCGGCTACCGCGGTCTCGACGGGGTCCGCGCCGCACTGCGTTTCGCGCCGCTGGGTCTGCGCGCGGACACCAGGGTGGCCGTGTGGGGCTATTCCGGTGGCGGCATGGCCAGTTCGTGGCTGGTGGAGATGGCTCCCGAGTACGCGCCGGAGCTGAATATCGCCGGGGCGGTGCTGGGCGCGCCGGTCGGTGATCCCCGCCACGTGTTCCTGAACCTGAACGGCGGCCTGTTCGCGGGCTTTCCGGCGATCGTGATCGCCGCACTGCAGCAGGTCTACCCGGCGCTGGCCGAGGTGGTACGCCGCGACTTCACCCCCGAGGGCCGTCGCCTGCTGGACCGCGCCCGTTCCCTGGGCCCGATCGCGGTGCTGCCGCTGCTGGTGGGCCGCCGTATGGACGACTATCTGCGGCGGCCGCTGGCGGAGATCCTGCCGGACCTCGAGGACATGTTCGACGAGCTGCGCCTGGGCAATCGCGCGCCCGCGTGCCCGGTGCTGGTGGTGCAGCCGGTGCACGATCAGGTCATCGACGCGGCGGGCATCGACGGTCAGGTCGAGCGGTACCGGGCCGGCGGCGCGGCGGTCTGGTATGTCCGCGATCGCCTCAGCGAGCATTTCTCACTGCTGCCGCTGGCGACCCCGATGAGCCTGGACTGGCTGGCCGATCGGCTGGCCGGGAAGACTCTTACCGAACCCACAACCAAGACCGTCTGGTCGGTCGCGCTGTCCCCGGCACACTGGCGCAGCATGGTGGAAATGGCAACTACCGCAATGCGAGTCACCCTCGGACTGCCCCTGCGCCCGGCCGCCGCACCGGCGTCCGGCGAGGTCTCGGGCCTGGCAGCCTGAGTGATCGCGGTCGCGGCAACCGTGGTCGATTGCTGCGCGAACTACCCAATACTGGACAATGGACGCCGTGAACGACGCCGCGAACCACACTGCCGAGCCAGTTCCCGGGCCGCGGCCCGCCCAGCCCAACGGTGACGCCGATCACTCGGAAGCCGGGATCGGCCAGCCGGATCGGCCAGCGGGCAACCGCCTCTACCCCCGGGTCACCAGCTTCCGCGCCCGCCGCGGCGCGGTATCCCCCGCGCGCCAGGACGCCTGGGATCGGGTGTGGCCGGTGATCGGCAAGGACATCTCCGACGAAAAGCTGGACGCCGACGCCTGGTTCGGGCGCTCGGCGCCGCTGATCATCGAGATCGGCTGTGGCACCGGCACCGCCACCGCGGCCATGGCGCAGGCCGAGCCGCAGTTCAATCTGATCGGCATCGAGGTTTACAAACCGGGCCTGGCCCAGCTGGTGCAGCGCGTCGAGCGCGAGGGCATCGACAACCTCCGGCTGCTGCGCGGCGATGCCGTGGATGTCCTGGAAAATATGATTGCTCCCGAATCGCTGACCGGGGTTCGCGTGTTCTTCCCGGACCCGTGGCCGAAGGCACGGCACCACAAGCGGCGGCTGTTGCAGCCGGAAACCTTCACACTCATCGCAAGTCGGCTGATTCCGGGTGGCGTGTTGCATGTGGCGACCGACCATGCGGACTACGCCGAGTGGATCGGCCTGTACGGAAATGCGGAACCCCAGCTCATCGGCATGAACGAGCCGACCGGAGGGGATCCCGAGGCCTACCGAAATAAAGCACCGATTGGTTTCGAACGCCCGATTACCAAGTTCGAAAGCAAAGGACTCCGCGCGGGTAGCGCCATCACCGAGTTCATCTGGGGGAAGATCGAATCATGAGCGTCAGTGAGATGGCCCACGGGGTGTCGGAAGTTGCCGGAATGATGCGCGGTGGCGATTCGACCGAATTATCGGGCACCACAGGGCTCCACGGCAATGCCGGGGTCGCCCTGGGCGGCACCGCCACCGATGTGCGCCGCGTCCTGCTGGTCTGGGATGCTCCGAACCTCGACATGGGCCTGGGCGCCATCCTCGGCGGACGCCCGACCGCCGCCTATCGCCCGCGCTTCGACGCGCTGGGCCGCTGGCTGCTGGCACGCACCGCGGAACTGTCGGTGGGTAGCACCACCCGGGTCGAACCCGAGGCCACGGTCTTCACCAATATCGCCCCCGGCACCGCCGATGTGGTGCGCCCCTGGGTCGAGGCGCTGCGCAATGTCGGCTATGCCGTCTTCGCCAAACCCAAGATCGACGAAGACTCCGATGTGGACAGCGACATGCTCTCCCACATCGAGCTGCGCCGGCGCGGCGCGGGTCTGGCCGGGATCATGGTGGCCTCCGCCGACGGGCAGGCGTTCCGCGCCCCGCTCGAGGAGATCGCCGGCTCCGGCGTGCCAGTTCAGGTGCTGGGTTTCCGCGAGCACGCGAGTTGGGCGGTCACGTCGGATATTCTCGAGTTCATCGACCTCGAGGACATACCGGGCGTGTTCCGTGAACCGCTGCCCCGGGTCAGCCTCGACTCGCTGCCCGACGAGGGTGCGTGGCTGCAGCCGTTCCGGCCGCTGTCGGCCCTGCTCACCTCCCGCCCCGCTCAAGGAGTCGCTTAGTGTTCACCCGCTGGGGCGACCTGGTCTACAAGCTGCGCTACACCGTTCTGGGTGTCGTCGTGGCCGCAATGCTCTCGCTCGGAGCCTTCGGATTCGGGCTGGAGGACCATCTCAGCTCCAGCGGATGGTTCGACCCGACCTCCCAGTCCTCTCAGGCCGCTGTCCTGAAGGACCAGGTGTACGGGCGCGATCACACCAGCGACGTGGTAGTGCTGTACACCGCCCCGGACGGCGGCACGATCGATGATCCCGCGTGGAATCAGAAGATCATCGACAACCTGAACAACCTGCCGGTGAAGTACCCGGAGATCAGTCAGGTCAACGGCTCACCCTGGAAGACCACCACCGGTCAGCAGCTGGCGCAGGCCGCCAGCCAGGACCGCAAGCACGCCTTCGCCTCCATCGCCATCAAGGGCGACAACGACACCGACATGGTGCGGAACTACCGGAAGGTGAAGGACGCCTTCTATATTCCGGACGTCAAGGTCGAGGTTGCGGGTCTGCAGCCGGTCGCCGGCACCTTGCAGGACACCATGGCCAGCGACCAGCGGCGTATGGAGGTGCTCGCGCTTCCGGCCGTCGCGATCCTGCTGTTCTTCATCTTCGGCGGTGTCGTCGCCGCCGCGCTGCCGCTGATCATTGGTGGTCTGACCATCATTGCGGCCAATGGCATGATCATGGCGCTGACCAAATTCACCGAGGTGAATTCCTTTGTCGGCGGCGTGGTTACGATGATCGGCCTCGGTCTGGCGATCGACTACGGCCTGTTCATCGTTAGTCGCTTCCGAGAGGAACTGGCCGAGGGCTACGACACCAAGGCCGCGGTCCGGCGCTCGATCATGACTGCCGGCCGCACGGTCACCTTCTCCGCGACCATGATCATCGGCGCGGCCGCGGGCATGCTGCTCTTCCCGCAGGGCTTCCTGAAATCGGTCGCCTACGGCACGATCGCGGCCGTAGCTCTGGCGGCGACGTCGGCGCTGACCGTGCTGCCCGCTCTGCTCAGTATCCTGGGCCCGCGCGTGGATGCCCTGGGGCTCAAGTGGTTCCGGAGGAACAAGACCGCCGACGAGATCGAGCACGGCTTCTGGGGCCGGCTCACCGCGTGGGTGATGAAGCACCCGCTCAAGGTTGCGATTCCACTCACCATCGGCCTACTGCTGCTCATCATCCCGGTGAAGAACCTGCAGTTCGGCGGGATCAGCGAAACCTATCTGCCCCCGGACAACCCGACCCGGCTCGCGCAGCAGCACTTCGACGAGACCTTCCCGCTGCGCAAGGCTGATCCGGTCCAGCTGACCATCATCACCGACAATCCGAAGTCCATCGGCACCATCCTCAACGAGGCAAATCAGGCCAGGGGGCTCCAGCCCAAAACCACCTTCCAGCTCCCGCAGACGCCGCCGAACGGCTCCAATGTGTGGACGACCTCGCGGCCGGTGGAGAAGGGCGCGGACATCAAGGACACCATCGAGGACCTGCGGTCCATGGATGTCCCCGACGATGCCCAGGTCATGGTGACCGGCACCCCGGTCATGATGCAGGACAGCATCGACACCCTGGTCGATCGCATGCCGCTGATGATCGTTCTCGTGGTCTTCGTGACCGGCCTGCTGATGTTCCTCACCTTCGGCTCGGTGGTGCTGCCCATCAAGGCCGCGCTCATGAGCGCGCTCGGGCTCGGCTCCACACTCGGCATTCTGACCTGGATCTTCATCGACGGTCACGGCTCCGGACTGCTGAACTTCACGCCACAGCCGATCATGTCGCCGGTCCTGGTACTGATCATCTCGGTCATTTACGGCCTATCCGTGGACTACGAGGTATTCCTCTTGTCCCGCATGGTCGAAGCGCGCGCCCAAGGTGCGAGCACGACCGAGGCAGTGCGCGCAGGAACCGCACAAACGGGACGCCTCATCACCGCCGCCGCCCTCATCCTGCTGGTGGTCACGGGCGCGTTCGCGTTCTCAGACCTGGTGATGATGCAGTACATCGCCTACGGCATGGTGGCGGCGCTGTTCATCGATGCGACCGTGCTGCGCATGCTGTTGGTTCCGGCCACCATGAAGCTGCTCGGCGACGACTGCTGGTGGGCACCCAAGTGGATGAAGAAGATCCAGCAGAAGATCGGCCTGGGCGAACCCATCCTCGACGATGAGCGACCCGGCGGCGGCGAGGTGGTCGACCTGGTGAAGACCACCCCGATCACCGACCCGGTCACCATGCAGATCCCGATCCTGTCCGACGGCACGGCCGCCCCGGCGCGGGCGCGCAAGCCGCGCCCGGCGCGCACCGTCGACGCGGACAGCGAGGCCCCGACCCAGCGCATCGACAAGGTCGAGCGAGCCGAGCCCGTCCAGCCCGCCCAGCACACCGAGTCCCCGCAGCTCCCGGAGCCCACGCCGCCCGCCGACAGCGCCGCGGCCGCCCCGGCCCCGGAGACCGAGCGCCGCGCGCCCGGATTCCCGTCCGCCGCCATGCGTCCCGGCCGCGGCGTCACCCCGTCGACCACAGCGGCGCCGGCCTTCGCCAAGCCCGTCGGCATCGGTGAGCCGGCCCCCGAGCCGCCCGCGCCGCCGGTCAGCGAAATCGGTACCGCCACACCGGCGGAAGTCACCCCGCCGATCGCCCCCCGGCGCATCAGCACGGCCGCAGAGGACGCGCCGACCACCGATCTCGGTTCCGGCCGCACCGGTCTGGGCGCCAACCCCACCGGTCCGGGCGCGGCCCGCGGCCCGATGGCCCCGCACCCCATCGGCGACTTCGCCTCTCCGGCACGGGGATCCACGAATGCCGGTGGCGGGCTGCCGCAGCGTGCGCCCGAGCCGGTCGCCGACAGCGCGGCCCGCGGTCAGGACGGGGGCCTCGCGGCTCCGCCGCCCCCCGTGGCCCCGCCAGTCGCTCCGGTGAACCCGATGCCGTCGATCTCTCAGCCGGGAGCGCCCGCCGCGCCCGCGGATTCACAGCCGCCCGCACCGGTGGTCGGTTCGGAACGAGTGCTGCCGCCCTCGACGCCGAAGATCCCGCCGCATCCGGCCACCCGGGCGCAGCTGTACCAGCCGCACCCGCCGGAGCCGGACCAGAGCGCGCCCACCGAACAGCTCGCGGAAACCGCTGCCGAGGAACAGCATCCGACCCACCACGCCGCGCAGGATGCGCCGCAGGACGGCCCCGGCCGCAGCAGCATCGAGCAGTGGATGTCGGATCTGCGCTCCTCACGGCGTCGCCCGCCCGCCGAGAACCCGGACGAGGACGCCAAGCATCGGGGCAGCGACGGACACACGGTGAGCGTCAACGAACTGCTCCGCCGCCAGAACCACGACTGATATCCGGACATCAGCAGGGCCCGGCCGAATCATCGGCCGGGCCTTCGTGTTTCGCGCTCTACACGGACCTTTCCGCGCTGTGCGGAGCGCGCGCCGGAGTCCATATCGCCGAACGCCCGTGCGCAGCGGGTCCCCACCACGAGCAGCAGGACACCCGCTGCTCACATGAGTAGAAACACCCGCGCGGCGGGCCATTACCGCCCGATTCGATGCGGGCCACCCGGATCGATGCGAGCGGCCCCGGCTCCGGGTCAGGCGCGGCGGGCGGGGGCCCCGGCGCGGGCGATGGTGGCGCGGATCTCGGCGGTGATCAGGTCCGGGGCCTCGAGCATGGGTACGTGGCCCAGGCCGGGCAGGGGACGCACCTCGACGGCGGATGTGGAGGTCAGCGGGGCGTAGACGTGGGGCGGGAGCACGCGGTCACGCTCGGGCAGCAGGATGGTGGTCGGCACGTCCAGTTCGCTCAGCCGGGTGAAACCCGTTGGGAGATCCGGATCTTCGGCCAGGTCGTCGGCGATGGCGCATTCGGTGATGGCCGCGGTCATGGCCTTGGCCAGCGGATTCGGCACCATGGCGGGACGATCGGCGAGCAGCGGGAGCAGCAGGCTGCGCAGCAGCGAGGGCATGCTCGGCTGGCGGTCGGGCCCCAGGCCGATGAGCGGGCCGAAGGCCCGGAACTTGCGCAGCAGCGAGTCGGCGGCGGCAGGCGTGCGCCACAGGCCCGCGGGGGCGATGGCGGTGCAGGATCGGGCGCGGCCGCGGGCGGCGAGTTCCAGCGCGATCCAGCCGCCCAGCGAATTGCCCGCGATATGTGCGGTGTCCCAACCGGATTCGTCGAGCAGGCGTTCGCAGTGGTCGGCCAGGGCGGACACGGTGGCGGGCCGGCCGGCCTCGGGTCCGCCCCAGTGGCCCGGGAGGGTGGGGGCGAGCACGGCATGACCGGCGGACAACTCGTCGAGCACCGCTCCCCAGGACTGCCAGGTGAGCAGGACACCGTGCAGCAGGAGCAGCGGCTCGCCGCTGCCGGATCGATGCACTGCCTCCGGGGCCGGGACGCCATCCACCATGTGCGTGACCCTACCGCCCGGATCCGCCTGCCGCCGCGCCCGATTCCGCGACGCCGGGGCCTCGGGCCGACGGTCACGCCCCGTTGAGGAGCCGCTTCCAGTTGGTGCCGAACGGGTGCTTGGCGGTGACGGAGCTGAACCGCAGCGTGCCGTGCACGACCAGGTGCAGCGGCCCGATGGGCGGGCCGGTGCGCACCTTGGTGTTGGCGCTGGAGCCGATCAGGTCGATGCCGCTGAGGTCCACGGTGGCCTCGGCCGGCACGATCAACTCGATCGAACTGCAGGTGTCGTTCACGTGGATCTCCACCACCTGGGTGGACATGACGGCCTGGGTGAAGTCCAGGCGCACGCTGCCCAGCATGCTGTGGATCGCCAGCGCCGGCGGCACGTGCCAGGCGCCCTTACGCTCCACGCTCGACAGCCGTCCGCGAATCACATTGGAGGGCGCGGCCGGTGGCATCCGGTGCGCGGTCGCGTACCGGGGCGGCGGCTGCACGAAGTGCTGCCCGGCGCTGGCGGGCTGCCCGACCAGCCGGACGCCCGGCAGATCGATCAGCACCGCATTGAGTTCGCCGCGGGTCTTGGCCGCGAGCGCGGTGTCCATGCGCTCGGTGAATTCCCCCAGCGACAGCATGCCCAGCCCGACCGCGCGCTGCAGCAGCCGGCCGACATGTTCGCGTTCGACATCAGATACCCGTAGATCCCGGTCGCCGATCACGGCGTTGCCGGTCACGATCGCGGAAACCGCTTCAGGACCTCCCATGCTTCGAGGCTAACCAGCGCGGGGCCGCCACCGCATCAGGGCAATCCCTGAAACCGCCCCCTACTCGAGGCCCTGTTGGCGATCCGATTACTCGAATCCCTTCCCAACGATCTACTCGAGGCCCTGCTCGATGGCGTAGCGGGTCAGCTCGACGCGATTGCCGAGCTGCAGCTTGCGCAGCGTGGACTGCACGTGGTTCTCCACGGTGCGGTGACTGAGCCCGAGCCGGGTGGCGATCTGCTTGGCGGACAAGCCCTTCGCCACCATGCGCAGCACCTCGGTCTCGCGGTCGGTGAGGGCGGGGCGGTGTGGCTCGTCGCGTTCGGCGGGAGTGCTGGCGATCCGGCGGAACTCACCCAGCACCAGACCGGCCAGACCCGGGGTGAAAACGGCCTGTCCCGCCGCGGTGGCGCGGACGGCGTCCAGCAGTTCGGTGGCCGAGGCGCTCTTGACCAGGTAACCGGTGGCGCCGGCCTTGATGGCGTCGAGCACGTCGTCGCGTTCGGCGGAGGCCGACAGCACGAGAACCCGGGTGCGCGGGGAGACCCGCAGCACCTCGGCGGTGGCGTCGGCGCCGTTGCCGTCGGGGAGCTGCATGTCCATGAGCACGACCGCCGGTTGCACGGCGCTCGCACGGGCCCCGGCGGCGCGCACGCCGTCGGCGGTGGCGACCACGTCGAATCCGGCCTCGGCCAGGTCGCGGGCGACCCCGTCCCGCCAGATGGGGTGGTCGTCCACCACCATCACCGTGATTCCGGCATCCGAGTCGGTCATGTCCACCTCCGATCCCATTGTGGCCGTTCGAGGGTGCTCGGTGTCACCGATCGAGGGCCCTCAGTGCCGCGGCTCCAGAGGCACGCGGAACTCCCATTCCGCGCCCTCACCGTCCGCGGGCGCCGGCTCGAACAGCAGCTGCGCCGTGCCGCCCAGGGCGGCGATGCGTCCGACGATGGAACGCGAAACACCCATGCGCCCTTGCCCTTCGGCCTCGGCGAGCCGGCCCGGCGGAATGCCGGGGCCGTCGTCGCGCACGCTCACGACGAGCTCGTCGCCGATATCCTCCAGCAGCACATACGCTTTCGCGCCCGGACCGGCGTGCTGGACCACATTGGCGAGGGCCGCGGCCACGGCGGCGGCGACCTCGCGGGCCGACCGGTGGCCCAGCCGCACCGGATGGCCCGGGGTGGACACCAAGACGGACGGGGTGGCCTGGGCGGTGAGCAGCGGCCGCAGATCCTCCTCCGCGCCCCCGGCGTCGGTGCGATCGCCCTGTTCGGAGATGAGCACCCGCAGCGCCACCTCCTGCTCGCCCGCGCGCTGCGCCAGTTCGGCTGTCAGGCCGCCGATTTCATTGCCCCGGCGCTTGATATAACTGAGTACCTGCAGGACTCCGTCGTGCACCTCGCGGGCCAGGCGTTCGCGTTCCCGGGCTGCGGCGGTGAGCCGGACGGCGCGCTGCAACTGCGCGTGTGCGCGGTGGGCGGTATCGGAGGCCAGGCCCAGCGCGAGACCCACCGAGATCAGAACGGGCAGCGTCGCATCGCGCCACACGTCGAAGTCCCATTGCGCCCGCGCGGTGATGACGGCGGCGGAGATGAGCAGACCCGAGCAGACACCGCCGAACGGTCCCCACAGAATCGCCGCGGAGACAACGGCATTGGCGGCCCAGAGCGTGGTGGGCAGGGTCTGATGGTGGTGATACCAGTCGTACGGCGCGACCAGCCGGGTAGCGAAGATCAGGGCGATGACCACCACATGGTCGCCGACCACCACGGCCCTGCGCACCCGGGGCTCGTGCCGGATCCGCCACTGCGACAACAGCACCGCCGAGATCCCCGACCACACCGCCATCACGGCGATCAGCGCCCAGCTCAGCCGCTGATTGCCGTAGTACGACACCGAGGCGATCTGCTGGCCCACCGCGTACAGCAGGGTGACCAGCCGGAACGCCTGCACCGCCCGCCACAGCGGCGCGGTGGCCGCCCAGACCGGATCGGGCTCCTCGGTCCCCCGCGTCACCGTCAGTCCCCGGCGTCCCCACTGCCGCCCGCGGGCTTCGGGTGCGTCTGGTGGTCGTCCTCGGCCACGGGTACCGGCACCTTGTAGCGGTCCGGGTCGGGGGTGTCGGGTTCGGCACTGAACATGGGTTTGCTCGGGTCGCCGGTGTGCAGGTCCTGGTAGAGCTCGTCGGGCGAATCGGCCAGCAGCGAGCGCAGGGCGGTGTTGAGCACCGCCACGAAGGGCACCGCGAGCAGACCGCCCGCCAGACCCGCCAGCACCACGCCCGCCGCGATGGCGAGCACCACGGCCAGCGGATGGATACGGACCGCGCGCCCCATCAGCAGCGGTTGCAGCACATGGCCTTCCAGCTGCATGACCGCCACCGTGATGCCCAGCACGATGAGCGCGGTGACGATGCCCTTGGTCATGAGCGCGATGAAGACCGCCACCGAACCGGCGATGAACGAACCCACGATCGGGATGAACGCGCCGATGAAGACCAGCGAGGCCAGCGGAAGCGCCAGCGGCACATTGAGAATGGCCAGGCCCGCGCCGATACCGATGGCGTCCACCGCCGCCACCATGACGGTGGCCCGGACGAAGCCGGTCAGCGTGCCGAAGCCCAGTCGCCCGGCCTGACGCACCTTGGCCCGGTGCCGGGTCGGGACGATGCGGGTCACGAACTCCCAGATCTGGTCGCCGCCATAGAGGAAGAAGATGAGGATGAACAGGGTCAGGAACGTGCCGGTGAAGAATTCACCGATGACCGTGGCGGTGGTGAGCGCCCCGTTGGTCAGCGCGTCCTTGTTCGACTCGACGGTTTTGACGATGGTGTCGCCCGCATTGCGGATCTGGTCGTTGCTCAGATGCAGCGGACCGTTGATCAGCCAGTCCTGCACCTGGTGCACGGAGGTCTTGAACTCGTCCGACAGCTGCGGCACACCCGAGACGAACTGCTCGACGACGAAGGTCATGATTCCGGCGAGCAGACCGAGCGCCCCCACCAGCGCCACGAACACCCCGATCGCCCGCGGCACCCCGAACCGCTGCATCCAATTGACCAGCGGCGCCATCAGGGCCGCACCCAGCAGCGCGATGGAAATCGGAATGGTGACCGTCGAGAGCCGCCGCGCCAGGTAGGCCACCGCGAGCACCGCCGCGAAGATGATCAGCAGCCGCCAGCACCACTCGGCGGTCTGCCGCACGATGGGGTGCACGGCCTCCGTGTCGCGCCGACGTACCCCGCCGGACTCGCCGGATCTGCTGGACCCTGCCTGCACCTCGCTCACGAGGCCGAGCCTAACGGCCGAAACCTCCGCGGGCATGTACCGGCGATCTAAACGCTAGATTGGTGATCGTGTCAGCGCCCTTGGAAGCGGTCAAACAGACCATGCATACCCGCTGGCCGCTGTACTTGGCTTCGATGCTGGCGGCCAACGCCTTCGGCGCTGTCCTGGTGTGGGCCTTCATTCAATACGGGCTGCCGGTTCCGGAGGGCGGGACCAGTGCGACCCGGCAGACCGGGCTGCTGATCCCGGGCCTGGTCTTCGTGATCGGCGGGTTCCTGAGCGTGACCGCGTCGGCGCTCATGCTGCGGCCGGTCATGCGGTGGCAGATGCGCGGCGGGCCGCCGTCGCGGCAGGAGCAGATGGCGGCGCTGCACGCCCCGCTGCGGCAGGCCATCGTGCATCTTGTGCTGTGGCTGATCGGCGGTGGCGTGCTGGCCTCGGTCATCATCGTGCGCACCCCGGAGCTGGCCGCGGCGGTGATCGTCACCGAATGTATGGCCGCCACCATCGTTTTCGGCTTCACCTACATGCTGGGCGAGCGGATCCTGCGGCCGGTCGCGGCCGAGGCGCTGACCACGGGGGCGTTCGACCACACCCTGACCGCGGGCGTCGGCACCCGGATGGCGATGACCTGGGGCATGGGCACCTTCGCGCCGACGATTGCCATCGTGCTGCTGTGCGTCACCCAGATTTCTTCTCGCGTCCAGTTTTCCGCGCAGTCGCTGGCGGTGTCGATTCTGCTGTTGTGCGGTGTGGTGATCATGCAGGCGCTGGCGCTTTCCATGCTCACCGGCTCTTCCATTTCCGATCCGATTCGCCAGCTCAGCCAGGCCATCGACCGCGTGCAGGAGGGTGCGCGGGATGTCCGGGTGGAAGTTTTCGACGGTTCGGAAATCGGGCTGCTACAGGTTGGCTTCAACCGAATGATGGGTGAGGCCGCCAAACGCCGGGAACTGCAGGAATTGTTCGGTCAGCATGTCGGTGAGGACGTGGCGCGCCGGGCGCTCGAGTACGGTACGGAACTCGGTGGTGAAACCCGATTCGTGGCGGTGTTGTTCGTGGATATGGTCGGTTCCACCGCGACCGCGGCGGAACGCCCGCCGACCGAAGTGGTCAGTCTGCTCAACGAGTTCTTCCGCGTGGTGGTGGATGTCATCGACCGCAACCACGGGCTCATCAACAAATTCATGGGCGATGCCGCGCTGGCCATCTTCGGCGCTCCGCTGGACCGCCCCGACGCGCCGACCGCGGCGCTCGCCGCGGCCCGTGAGCTGCGTGAAGCCCTGCGCGAGGTGGCCGGGCTGGATATCGGAATCGGTGTCTCCGCGGGGCTGGCGGTGGCCGGGAATATCGGCGGCGCAAATCGTTTCGAATACACCGTGATCGGTGATCCGGTGAACGAGGCGTCGCGGCTGACCGAACTCGCCAAGGACCGCCCGGAACGCGTCCTGACCTCGTCGAGCGCACTGTTCTTCGCCGATGAGAACGAGCAGCGGCATTGGCAGACCGGCGAAGAGGTGCAACTGCGCGGGCGCCGCCGGAAAACCCGGTTGGCCTGGCCGAGGGAAAGCACCGACCCGGCTGAAGCAGACGAGGCGGCGGCGAGTTCGTTAGGCTGACGGCGTGACGGCCCATGGTGAGCTGGCCGGCGATCCTGCGCCGCCCGCGGATGACTCGCACCGTGGCAGGTTCTGGTGGGCCAAATGGGTTCTCGGCGCCGCGCTGGCGGCGTTGCTGATTTCCGAAGGCATATATCTATATCCGCGCCTGCACGAATCCTGGAAGAACCTCACCGAAATCCACTGGGGATGGGTCGCCGCCTGCATCGTCATGGCGGCGTTTTCCATGAGTGGCTTCGGTCGCATCCAGAAACAGCTGCTGCACGCCGGCGGCGTCGAGGTGAGCCAGCGGAAATCGGTGTCGGTGGTGTACGGCTCCACCGGTATGTCGCTGACGCTGCCCGCGGGCCAGGTGTTCTCGGCCGCCTTCACCTACCGGCAGACCCGGCGGTGGGGCGCCAGCCCGATCGTGGCGTCATGGCAGCTGGTGATGTCGGGCGTGATCGCGGCGGCCGGGCTGACGCTGCTGGGCCTGTTCGGCGCGGTGCTGTCCGGGGACCGGGTCGGCCCCGGCAAGGTGATTCTGACGCTGAGCACCGTCGCCCTGCTGATCTGGACCTTCAACTACGTCTCCCGCCACCCCGGCGGGGTGCAGGCGCTGGCGCAGCGAATCCTGCACCTGGTCAATCGGATTCGGCGCAAGCCTGCCGACGCCGGTATGGAGAAGGTGGCCGAGATCCTGACCCAGCTGGAGTCGGTGGATCTGGGCAAACGGGACGGCGCGTGGGTGGCGGTGTGGGCGCTCGTGCACCGGCTCGCCGATGTGGCCTGCCTGGGTTTCGCCTGCTACGCGGTGGGCGCGGATCCGCACTGGGCCGGGCTCATGCTGGCCTTCGCGGCCGGAAAGGCCGTGGGCACCATTCCTTTGGCGCCGGGCGGCATCGTCTACGTGGACGCCACCCTCATCTACTCGTTGACCGCGGCGGCCGGGCTGCCGGCCGCGCAGGCCGTGGCGGCGGCGTTCCTCTACCGACTGATCAGCTTCATCCTGGTTGCGATCGTCGGCTGGATCGTCTTCCTCTTCCTGTACCGCAAGCCGCAGGCCGATGACGCCGAGCTCGAGAAGGAATTCGAGGAGCGCGGCAATTCGCTGGTCACCGACCGGCGCCGGCCCAATCCGCCGGCCGATCCGGACACGGCGTCGGCCTGACCCATCCCGTCCGGCGTGACCGGCCAGAGTGGAGTGTCCCTGCACAGGCGCTCCCGGGACGCCCGATACCCTGTGCCGCGTGAAGAAACTCGTGCCATTCGTCGTCGATGTCGCCCTCGTGGTCGTGTTCTGTGCGATCGGGCGGCGCAGTCACGACGAAGCGATCGGCGCGGGGCTGCTGCGCACCGTCTGGCCGTTCGGTACGGGGTTGCTGCTGGGCTGGGTGATCGCGCTGGCGCTGGCGGCGGGCCGGGAAGGCGTGAGCGCGGTACGACGTTTCGACGGCCGCGCGGTGTGGCCGACCGGCGTGATCGTGTGGCTGAGCACCCTGGTCGGCGGCATGCTGCTACGTGCCGTATCCGATCAGGGCCTCGCCGTCAGCTTCTTCCTGGTGGCCGCGACCTTCCTGGCCCTGTTCCTGATCGGCTGGCGCGCCGCCGTGCAGGTGCTGCGCTCTCGTTGACGTTGCAGGTACTGCACTCTCGTCAGTCGGGCGTGGCCAGCGACTGCAGCAGGCGCGCCGCCACCCGCGCGGTGAGATCCCCGCTGTCCGGATCGTCGATGTGGATGGCGAAGGCCAGATCTCCCATGGTGGCGATGAGCCAGGCGTTGTTGCCGGTGGTGGCCCCGAAGGCCTGGACATCGCGATACCTGTTGAGGCTGGCCATCTCCGGCGCGCCGACCCCGTCACGCAGCATGCCGCGCAGCCGGTCGGTGGCCTCGCCGGGCAGTGCGGCCAGGTCGGCCTCGGTGGTGGCGGGCTGACCGATGGTGATCATCGGCTTGGGCACCTGGCCCTTGGCGATGGCGGCCGCCGCGATGGCCATGCCCCACGGGCTGGCCAGCAGCGAGTCGGCGGCATTGCCGCGGCCCACGTTCTCGGCGGCGTTCTTGCCGGTGGGCAGCCGGCCGGTGGTCTCGTCGAGGCCGGGCACCTTGAAGTCGATGCCGATGCCGAGCAGGCTGGCCGCGTCCGCCGCGTCACCGACCGAGACATCCTGCGGCGCTTTGTGTTTGGTCACCGCGGCGACGTTCTTGAACAGCTCGATCATGCCGCCGACCGGGTACTGCCCGGTGAAGGCGATATTGCCGCGCTCGCTGGCCTGACTGTTCTGCGCCACCGCGACCAGGGCCCCGCTGGAGGGCTGGATGGCCACGATGGAGGTGGGCGAGCCGGTGCTCACCACGGCGTCCTCGGTGGCGCGCTGCAGGCGCTGATCCATGGTCGCCGGAATATCGGGTCCGGGCGGGCCCTGCTCGCCGGCCAACTGGGTGACGAAACTGCCGTCGGGCTCGAACAATTGCACACCCCAGCCGGAGTGCGCGTCGCGATCGTCCTGCCACACCTTGGTGAGCGCGTCGAGCATGGGCGACCAGACCCGGCGGTCCGCAGAGATGAGTTTGGACTGCTTCAGCAGCACCACACCCGGGATCGGGGCCATGCGCGGCTCGAGGATATTGAAGTCGCCGTCGCGCAGGTTGACCGCGACGAAGGGTTTACCCTGCGAGGCCGCGAGCTGCTGCATCAGCGACGGTCCGTCGATGAGCGGCGCGACCGGGGCGATGGCGGCGGCCAGCGCGTTGGTGGAGGCGACCGGGTCGGTGATCTTGGCCGGGTCCAGCTGGACCACATTGATGGTCTGCTCGGTCATGAGCGGCTGGCCGACGATGTCGTTCACCCGGGGTGAGGGGGTGGCGAAGGTGCGCACCAGCTTGGCGCTGCGCTTGGCGTCCAGCTGCGGCATGACCATGGCCGGATCCCACGAGATGCGCCAGCCCACACTGAGTTTGCGCACGGTGCCCTGCAGGTCGTATTTCCAGTCCCGCTTGTCGCCGAAGTTCCAGGCGCCGGTCATGGAGAAGAGTCCGGTCGTACCGTTCAGTCCGGTGAACTGGGTCACATGGTAGTCGGGCTTGCCCGGGTCGAGCCCCTCGAAGACTTGCTTGAGCGTTGCCGAGGCACCCGCCGGGTAGGAAGTCAGCCGTGACGCCCCGTCATAGTCCTTCTTGTCGATCAGCGTGGTGAACCGTTCGACCACCGCCTCCGCACCCGTCGATCGCTCCCGAAAACCACATGACCCCATCGCGATCGCGACGGCTGCCACACCCGCGAGTGCGATCGCACCCCGTACCCGGAAGCGGCGGGATCCCCACACATCCATATCGCCCACTCTTCACTCTGGCCACATCAGCAACAGATCCACGGTACCGCGCGGCGAACGCCCGCGGCTTCACCATCCCACCAGGCGCACTTGCATCGAGCACCACCATAGTGCCGAAATCGGTCAGCAGGGACCACTTACATGATCACCGGTCGGTTACAGCCCCTGGCGTATTCGAGACTTGGCAGACCGTTCGGTTCTCACTGGTGACAGCGCTCCACACCCGCCTCGGCGAAGCCGCCGCACCTCGTTCTCCCAGAGCAGAACCCACTCACGCTGAAACGACGTAACGTTGTAATCAGCATTACAACTCCTTGCAGTAAGTGAGTGTGAACAACATGAGACACGGACATCGTGGACACGGTTTCGGGCGCACCGGCGGCTGGCAGCAGGCCGACCTTCCCGACGCCTCGGACGCCCCCGCCTGGTTCGCCGGAAGATTGCCAGCCGACTGGTTCACCGGTCCCGCCACCCTCGAAGTCGATCGCGACGAAATCGTCGTCCTCGGCGAACTCCCCCTCCCCCCGGCCGAACCCGCCCCGGACGCCGACGCTCCCGCCGGCGACGCGGCACCGGCCGCCGTCCCGCAGGCCACCCGCGAGGGCATCATCGCCCGCTTCCGGGAGACCACCCGCCCCGCCCGCATGCAGATCGCCCAGGAGGCCCAGGTCCGCTACGGCCGCAATGTCGCCTGGGGCGTGCTGGTGGACGGCGAGCGAATCATGTTCACCCACCTGGCCGTTCCGGTCATGACCCGGTTGCGCCAGCCCGAGCGCAAGGTGCTCGACACCCTCGTCGACGCCGGCGTGGCCCGCTCCCGCTCCGACGCGCTGGCCTGGACGGTCAAGCTGGCCGGCAAGCACGCCGAGGAGTGGCTCGCGGAATTACGCACGGCCATGCGTAAAGTCGACGACCTGCGCACGGAGGGACCGAGCGGCCTCTAATACAGTGGGCGCATGGCTGCTTCCGGTCCGATCCTGGTGCTCAACGGCCCGAACCTGAACATGCTCGGCACCCGCCAGCCCGAGGTGTACGGGTCCGACACCCTCGCCGACGTGGTGGAACTGTGCCGCAAGACCGCGGCGCGGTTCGACCGGGAGATCGTGGCGTTCCAGTCCAATCACGAAGGCGCGCTGATCGACCGGATCCACGCCGCGCGCGGGGTGGAGGCGGGCATCGTCATCAATCCGGGCGGGCTCACCCACACCTCGGTGGCGCTGCGCGACGCGCTGGTGATTCCGGAGGTGCCGATCGTGGAGGTGCACATCAGCAATGTGCATGCCCGCGAGGAGTTCCGGCACCACTCCTACGTCTCTCCCATCGCCACCGCGGTGATCGCGGGGATGGGCGTCCAGGGTTACGCGGCCGCGATCGAATTCTTGATCCGCCTCCCCGAGACTTCGGCGCCCGGCTGAGAGCCGTTGACCGTTGGGCACGCGTGCCGGCGGTTGGGAGCCGAACCGATTCTGGACGTACCCGGCGAGTTACCCGCATCTCACGAAATCAGTTGTCGCCTCGCGCATAGGGCCCGGCTCGCTTGGAGCCGGGCCCGTTTTCGTGCACGAGAAATAGCTTGTCCACCCCAAAATGTAGTAGATATGCCCGCGCAGTATTTCGAGGTGCCGGTGGAGATCATCTTCTCCGCCACGCCCTTCCCTCGCATCGGCTCGGAGACCGCCTGATTCCCGTGCGGCTCAGGCGTTCTCGGAACCCGCTCCCATGAGTTCGAAAGTCGACACCGCCCGGCCCGCCGCCGCGCTGGCGGCGACGGCCCGGCGCCAGAACGCCTGCGCCGTGTGCGAGAGGGCGGCGTCCACGCCGACCTCCGCACTGGCGTCGATGATGTGCTGCGCGCCCGCGTCCATCATGCGAAGTCCGGCCACATCGGCCCAGCCGCCGTTCTGGTTCTCCACCGAGAACTGCTCCATGAAGTACGGGAAGGCGGCGCTGGAGCGCACCGCGAACGGCACGAACTGCGCGATGTCGTGCCCGGAGCGCGCGATCATGGCCGTGGCCTGGTCGAAGGCCAGCAGCCAGGGATGGAAGATGGTGAGCAGGCCCTGGTAGAAGACCTGCGCCAGGCCGTCATCCGAGCCCAGGTACTCCTGCGGGCTCAGCGGGCGCAGCAGTTCGGCGTGCGCGTCGAAGACCGCACGCGGGCCGCTGTAGAAAATGTAGGACGCCGGGTGTTCGATATTGTCGCCCGCCGACATCACACCGCCGGAAAGGAATTCGGCGCCGTGCTGCCGCAACCACGCCGCACCTTTTCGGGCCTGCTCGGGCGAATCCGACGAGAGATTGGCGATCACCTTGCCGCGCAGGTGATCCGGAGCCGGACCCAGCACGTCGTACATGGCGGCGTAGTGGGTGAGGCTGAGCACGGCCACCGCATTGGCATCGAGCGCCTCGGCGACCGTGGCCGCCCGCCGGGCGCCGAGCTCGACCATGGCGTCGGCCTTCTCCGGACTGCGGTTCCAGACCGTGACCTCGACTCCGGCCTTCAGGAACGCTGCGACCATGGCCCGCCCCATCGGGCCCAGACCGATGACGGTGACGGATCGACGCAGATCGGACATGGTGTATCCCCTTCGATTTCGGCTGTTCGGGACTGGCGCGCCGGAATCGATGGTGGCCGGGATCGGTAGCCTCGGGAAGACCGCACCTGCGCGTGTGGTTGCTTACCCGAAGGTTCGAAATCTGGTCAGGAGGGCGCGATGAGTACCGGCGGTGACGCGGATCACGAGGTGTGCGGCATGTCCGTGGCCATCGAGGCGGTCGGCGGCAAATGGAAGATGCACCTGATGTGGGTGCTGGCCGAGGGACCGCAGCGGTTCGGGCAGATCCGGCGGCTGCTGACCGGTGTCAGCGAGAAGGTGCTCGCGGAGAACCTGCGGCAGCTGGAGGCCAGTGGCATCGTGCACCGCGAGATCTACCCGGAAGTGCCTCCGCGCGTGGAGTATTCGCTCACCGAGCTGGGCTGGGAACTCAGCGCGGCGCTGCGGCCGCTGGAGGAGTGGGGCGACCGCAATCGGAATCGGATTCCCGGCCGCGCGCTCACCCCGGCCACCTAGGACCCCGCGATCCGCTCCCCGATCCGTTCCAGCAGGGCGGCGGCGTTCGCCATGCTGCGGGCCGGATCGGGCTCCAGCTCGGACAGCGCGTAGGCGGTGGCGAATCCGGCCTCCCGCACCTGATCCGGGGTGAGTAGGACCCGGCCCGCCACGGCGACCACCGGTACGCCCGCCGTCCGCGCCGCCCGGCAGACCCCGATCGGGGCCTTGCCGGACAGGCTCTGGGTATCCAGCGAGCCTTCCCCGGTGACAACCAGATCCGCGTCCGCCAGCTGGGCCCGGAAATCGATCAGGTCGAGGACGAGCTCGATGCCCGAGCGCATCCGCGCGCCCAGCGCCGCCAGCGCCCCGAAGCCCGTGCCGCCCGCCGCGCCCGCACCCGGTTTGTCGACCCATTCCGGACCCAGCACCGCAGCCCAATTCTTCAGCGCCGCTTCGAGAGTGGCGACCTGCCCGGGATCCGCGCCCTTCTGCGGCGCGTAGATCGCGGCCGCGCCATCCGCGCCGAGCAGCGGATTGTCCACATCGCTGGCCAGCGTGACCGTCGCATCGGCCAGCCCGGGGTGCAGATCATCGCGATCCACCCGCACCGCACGCGCGAGTGCCGCTCCACCGCAGGGCAATTCGTTTCCGTCGGCGTCGAGGATGCGCAGTCCGAGCGCCTGCAGCAGGCCCGCCCCGCCGTCGGTCGAGGCGCTCCCACCCAGCCCGAGCACGATGTCGCGCGCTCCCCGATCGAGCGCGTCCCCGATCACGCCCCCCACCCCGTAGGTGCTGGCGTGCAGTGGATCGGGCTGCCCGCCGGGGAGTTTCGCGAGGCCGCTGACCGCGGCCAGCTCCACCACGGCCACCCGCCCGCGGACCGCGTACGAGGTGGTCACCGGCGCGAGCGTCGGCCCGTAGCTCTCGACCCGCACCCGCTCCCAACCCGCCGCAACGAAGGCGTCGACCGTCCCGTCCCCGCCGTCGGCGATGGGTGTCCGCTGTACCGCGGCGCCGGGGGCGGCGCGGGTGATCCCGCCGGCCAGCGCGTCCGCCACCTGCGTGGCGCTCAGTGAGCCCTTGAACTTGTCCGGGGCCAGCAGCACCCGGCGCGGCGATGGGTTCGTCATCTCTACATCTTGATCTCCGATGTGGGAAGCGACGCTCCGGACGCCACCATTCGGTCAAACGATCAAATAGCCGTCACGGGACGACTAACGTCGCACCCATGTCGAGTGAGTCGATCGAGGTCCGCAAGAACGCCGCACTGGATCGGTTCGAGCTGTACGTCGACGGATACCTCGCCGGGGTCGTGGCCTATCAGGACACCGCCGAGGAGCGGGCCTTCGTGCACACCGAGGTCTACCCGCAGTTCGAGGGCCTGGGGTACGGGCGCAAGATCGTGCAGGGCGCGCTGGACCAGACCCGCGACGACGGGTTCGGGATCCTGCCGCTGTGCCCGATGGTGCACCACTTCGTCGAATCCCGGCCCGAGTACCTGGCTTTGGTGCCGAAGTGGTCGAGGGAAAGGCTCGGCCTGCCCCAGCAGTGATCGCGGTCGGCACTCCTCGAGGGCACCGACGATCAGTACGCCTTGACCGCGCCGTCCAGTGCGTTCTGCAGTTCTTCGCGTACCACCCGCGTGATCTCGGCGGGCTTGGTGGGCAGCTCCGCCACGGGCATGCCGAAGTAGAAGCTGGCCGAGCGTGCCTCCTCCTTGGTGGGTTCCACCGCGGGATCCAGCCGCGGGCCGTAACTCAGACCCAGGCTCACCAGCACCGGTTCCGCCCCGAGCTTCCTGGCCCGGAAGGCGATGTGCCCGATGCCGGTTCCGACCGTCTGCACCTGGGTGGGGTCCACGTCGTTGCAGGTGCCCTCCGGGAACACCGCCACCCCGTCACCGCGCGCCATGCGCTCGGCGCAGATGTCGATCATGCGCTGCCCGGCCGCGTTCACCGCGCGCAGGCCGTGGTCCTTGCCCCGGAAGACCGGGATGCCGCCCATCATGTCGATGCGCTCGCGCAGCTTGGTCTCGGTGAACAGCTCGTCCTTGGCCAGCACCCGGGTGTGCCCGATGACCGGCCGCAACGCGCTGCGCCAGGCCGCGGCGGCGACGGTGTACGGATCCAGCTGGGAGAGGTGGTTCACCGCGATGAGCAGCGGTCGCCGCTGGGAGATGAACTCCCGCAGCCGGTCCCGCGCCCCGGCCGCGTAGGTCACCCGGGGGCGATAGCGACGACTCAGCAGCCAGTAGGCCGCCCGCGCCTTCAACAGGTTCTGCTGGTGGTCACGGTAGAAGTCGTAGACCGCGTCGCTGTTCTCTAGTACGACCTCGGGGCGTTCCATAGCGCCCACCCTAGCTACCAACCGCAAGGTATGCGGGACAAGATTTTCGCGGCCCGCAGCGGCACAAATGGGTAAGCGGCAAATTATGCAACGCAATTGGTCTGTGTCAGTGCGATGATGGCTGAGTGGCACGCGCAGAGGAACACGGTGACCGTTCTCGACGCGAATTCCGGCATGAGGACCAGGTGGTTCGACCAGGGACCCTGCTGGTGTCCGCGACCGATCTGACCGAGCCGTCGTTCCGACGGTCGGTGGTCTACATCCTCGAACACAATGACGGCGGCACCTGGGGCGTGGTCCTCAACAAGCCCAGCGACACCGCCCTGCACGACGTACTCCCCAACTGGTCCGAACTGGCCGCCGGCCCCCGCGCGCTCTACATCGGGGGCCCGGTGAAACGCGATGCGGCGCTGTGCCTGGCCACCATCAAGGTGGGTGCGTCCATCGCCGGGCTGACCGGCGTACGCCGGGTGGACGGCCGGGTGGTCCTGGTGGACCTGGATTCCGATCCGGACCGCATCGAGGGTCTGGTGGAGGGCATCCGGGTCTTCGCGGGCTACGCCGGCTGGACCTTCGGGCAGCTGGAAGGTGAACTGGATCGCGGCGATTGGATCGTCCTATCCGCCCTGCCCACCGACCCGCTGGCAGGCCGCATCGACCTCTGGGCCCACGTCCTGCGCCGCCAGCCGCTGCCGCTGTCCCTGCTGGCCACCCACCCGATCGAACTGGAACGCAACTAGGATCGTGAATCCGGTATGGGTATGTACTCCCTCCGGAACGTGACGACTGATCTGGTGATCTATGGGTAACTCACCGGGTACGCCCACTCCACCAGCTCCACACCGCCGGTCCGGTGCGCGACCGGTTCGGCACCCGGCTGTCGGCAGAAGGCGCGGAGAGGCGGGTTAGCGCGATGCCGGAGGACCAGGCGGCCTTGCTCCGCGCGCTGTACGACGAGCACGCGGCGGCGCTGTGGAGGTACACCTACGGGCTGGTCGGGGATCCGGGCCGGGCCGAGGACATCGTGCAGGAGACCCTGTTGCGCGCCTGGCAGCGGCCCAATGTGCTGGACCAGTCCACCAGTTCGGCGCGGGCCTGGCTCTTCACGGTCGCCCGTAACCTGGCCGTGGACGAGCATCGCAGCGCGCGCAGCAGGCGCGAATTCCGCACCGATCATCCGCCGGAGGTACCCGAAGCGGACAAGACGGATCGGACGCTGGACGGGTGGCTGGTGGCGGATGCGCTGGCGCGGCTGAGCATGGATCACCGCGACGTAATCGTCCGTGCCTACTACCGGGGCCTGTCCACGCATCAGATCGCGGAGGAGCTGGAGATCCCGGAGGGCACGGTCAAGTCCCGGATGCACTACGGCATGCGGGCATTGCGATTGGTGCTGCAGGAGATGGGGGTGACGAGATGACCGAGGGCCGTGAACCGTGCGCTGGCTACACCACCTGGGACGGCGCGTATGTGCTCGGCGCTCTCGCCCGGGACGACCGCCGCGAGTACGAGGAGCATCTGACCGGATGCGAGTCCTGCCGAGCGGCCGTGTCGAAACTGGCCGGTCTGCCCGGCCTGCTGGCCCTGGTGGATGCCGAGACCGCGTTGTCGGTTGCGGCGCAAGACGATCCGCCCTCCACCGTGCCGCCGCCGCCCGAGCGGCTGCTGCCGACCCTGGCGGCGCGGGCCGCCAAACGGCGGCGCCGGGGGCGATGGGAAGCGATCGGCGGAGCAGTGGCGGCGGCGGCCGCGGCGGTGACCATCGCGATTCCGGTGACCGCCACCGTGGCCCAGCACGAGGGCCCGACCTTCGTGCAGCAGGTGGTGGCGCAGGGTCCGCTGAAGCCGCAGACCGACACCCCGATCCAGGCCACCTTCAAGGTGATGTCGATCAACGGCCAGACCCGGGTCGACATGTGGTGCCAGTACCCGTCCTCGGACGAGGAGTACGTGTGGACGCTGTCGCTGTGGGTGACCCGCAACGACGGCGTGCAGTCCAAGCTCGCCGAGTGGACGGTCAAGCCGGGGCAGACGCTGACTCCGGACGGCACCACCTCGGTCTCGCCGGAGCAGTTGAAGACGGTCGAGATTCGCAACGGGTCCGGGAAAGTCCTGCTGGCAGCCGGCATCTGAGCACGCGCGCGAACGACGCGCCCCGGGTGGGAGCGCGCCGTCCGGCACCGTCGTGACTACCGGGTCTTGCGCCGGAAAGTCGTGGTGGACCAGAAATATCCGAACACGCCGATCACCACGCACCAGCCGATGGCCAGGATGCCGTTGTGCCCGATCGGCCCGCCCATCAGCAGCCCGCGCAGGGTCTCGGTGATCGGGGTGAAGGGCTGGTACTCGGCGAACTGCTTCACCCCCGCCGGCATGGTGTCCGTCGGCACCAGGCCGCTGCCCAGGAAGGGCAGGAACAGAATCGGCATGGGCATGTTGGACGCGCTCTCCGGGGTCTGGGCGATCAGGCCGAAGCCGACGCCGAGCCAGTTCAGCGCGAAGACGGTCAGGCCGATGAGGCCGAAGGCCGCCAGCCATTCCACCAGGTTGGCGTGCGGCCGGAAGCCGATGGCCACGGCCATCAGCGTCATGGCGACCACGCCCAGCATGCCCTGGATCAGGGTGCCGACCACCTGCCCGGTGAGTACCGAGGCGTGCGAGAAGTGCATGGTGCGAAAGCGATTGATGATGCCCTTGGTCATATCGGTGGCCATGCCGACCGCGACGCCCGCGACCATGTACGCCGGGATGATGAGCATCATGCCGGGCGTCAGGTAGTCGATGTACCGGCCGCCGGTGGCCGATTTCAGCGCACCGCCGAACACGTAGTTGAACAGCAGCAGCAGGAACACCGGCATGATGATCAAGGAGAAGGTCATGCCCGGATACCGCTTGGCGTGCACCAGGTTCCGGCGCAGCATGGTCTTCGAGTCGGCGAACGACATGGTCAGAGTCGGCCGGACCGTCACCCCACCGCCGCCCCTGATGGAATCGCTACGCGATGCAATCTTCATTTGGAGGTCTCCTTCTCCGGAGCGTGGCCGCCGGTGAGGGCCAGGAAGACGTCGTCGAGGTCGGGGGTGTGCACGGACAGGCCCGCGGGTTCCACCCGGGCCGCGTCGAGGCGGTCGATCACCTCGCGGACCGAGCGCACCGCGCCGTCGCTCGGAATGGCCAGCGTGAGGTCACCGTTGACCTGCGCGGCGTCACCGAAAAGCCGTGCGGCGGATTCGAATTCGGCGCGCTCGCCGAAGTCCAGGCGGATGTAGCCGCCGGGCACCATGCGCTTGAGCTGATCGGCCGTGCCCTGGGCGACCAGTTGCCCCCGGTGCAGGACCGCGATGCGGTCGGCCAGCTGGTCGGCCTCTTCCAGGTACTGGGTGGTGAGGAAGATGGTGACGCCCCGCGCGGTGAGGTCGCGGATGATGTCCCACATGCCGCGGCGGCTGCGCGGATCCAAACCCACGGTGGGCTCGTCGAGGAAGATGATGCGCGGATCGCCGACCAGGGTCATGGCCAGGTCCAGGCGGCGGGTCATGCCGCCGGAGTAGCTCGAGGCGATCTTGTCGGCGGCCTCCTCCAGATCGAAGATGGCCAGCAGTTCCGCTGCCAGCCTGCGGCTTTCGGTGCGCGGCAGGTGGTGCAGGTCGCCCATGAGAATGAGATTCTCGCGGCCGGTGAGGAGTTCGTCCACGGCCGAGAACTGGCCGGTGACCCCGATGATCGAGCGCACGCCGTCGGGCTGGGTGGCGGGATCGAAACCGCCGACACTGATCTCGCCGCCGTCGGCGGGTTTCAGGGTGGACAGGATCTCGACCGTGGTGGTCTTGCCCGCGCCATTGGGGCCGAGCAGCGAGAAGACGCTGCCCTCCGGGACGGTGAAGTCGATGCGGTCGAGCACGATGTGCTCGCCGAAGGATTTGCAGAGGCCGGTGACCGCGATGGCCGCCTGTGCAGGGTCGTTGTACATGTCTCCCTCTCATCAATGGATAGGCATGAATGCATACGTCATCCAGGCCGTGACCGCCGAGGCTTGCGATCAAAGTGTTTTGGTTTCAGCTATTCGGTTGTGCTGCCGGGTTTTTCGATCAGATATCGAGGTCCTCGACCTGCGAGTGCTCGGTGGCGTCCACGACGCGGGCGTAGAGGCGATCGGGAATCTTGCCCTGCAGGTCCTCGATGGTGTCGTAGACCTCGAGGGTGAAATCGCCCCAATCCTGTTCGCCCAGACCGAGGAAGCGACGCCACTGGCGCCAATTGGTGTCGGTCGGGAACTCCGACCAGTTGGAGAAGTGGCTGTGTACCGCATACGCGCCCTTGCGGGTGCGGTACACCCGGATGTCCTCGATGCGCTCGTTGGCCATCTGGTGCCAGTGGGTGAGCAGGGTGCCGGAGAACCGGACCTGCCGGGTGCCGTCCTTGCCCACCTTCAGGACCACCTCGTCGTAGCCCTGTTGCCGGCCCTCCTCGAGCTCGATGAAGCGCCGCAGTGCCGTCACGATCGCGCCCGACAGATTGCCCCCCACCAGCTCCTGCGCGCGCTGAAACAGCTTCAGGTCATCATCGGATACGTAAATCGTCTTGTTCGGCATGCACCAACTATACGTAGACGTATACATACACTGCAAGACCTGTCGCGAAACGCGGAGATTGAACCGCTGACGACTCGCATCCGTATCCCGGTTGAAGGCACTCGGGCACCGGTGGCTGCCACCGGAAAGGACGCGCCCATGCATAGCGGCACACGGGTCGCTGACCAGCTGGTCAAGGCGGTATCGGCGCTGGGCGTCGGGCACATATTCGGCGTCGACGGAGCAAATATCGAAGACCTCTACGACGCGGCTTTCGATCATCGGGATCTGATCACCGCCGTGGTGGCCAAGCATGAGTTCGGCGCGGCCACCATGGCCGACGGGTATGCGCGTTCGACCTCCGGCCTCGGTGTCGTGTGCGCGACCTCCGGCGGCGGCGCCGTGAACCTCGTCGCCGGGCTGGCCGAATCGTTCGCCTCCCGGGTGCCGGTGCTGGCACTGATCGGCCAGCCCCCGACCGTCCTGGAGGGCAGGGGCGCGTTCCAGGACACGAGTGGGCAGGCCGGCGCCTTCGACGCGGTCGCGCTCTACACGCCGATCTCGCACTACTGCGCCCGCGTCGAGGCCCCCGCCGACCTGCCCGCTCACCTCGCCCGCGCGGTCTCCGCCGCCCGCCGGGGCGGGCCCGCGGTGCTGTTGCTGCCCAAGGACATTCAGCAGGCCGACCTGGTCGCCCCGGATTTCGTGCCGCCCGCGCGCGCCTACCGCCGCGACATCGGGAACCTGTGGCGGGTGCTGCACACCGTGCGCCGCGCCCGAGCGGTCGGCAAGATCGTCATCATCGCCGGGGACCAGGTGGCCCGCGACGACGCCCGCGGCGAACTGGCCGCCTTCGCCGCCGCCGTGGACGCCGCCGTCGGGGTCGCACCCGACGCCAAGGACGTCTACCACCACGCGGACCCCGGCTACTGCGGGGTCGCGGGCAGCATGGGCAATCCCGAACTGCTCGACGTCCTGCGCGGCGCGGAGCTGTGCCTGCTGATCGGCACCCGCATGCCGGTCACCGCCCGGGCCGGGCTGGAGGACGCGCTCGCGGCGGTGCCGCTGGCCGGAATCGGCGCGCTGCCGCCGTTCCTGCCCGCCGGGCACGCGCACAGCAACGACCTGGCCAAGACCCTCGCCGAACTGATCGGCGAATTGGATTCCCACGACGGCGAAACCGACGCGCGGATCATCCCGCTGCGGCCGTACCCGTCCGGCGAGCCCACTCTGACCCCGCTGCCCGTGCCGCCCTCCGACGGTCCCGGGCTGCGCTATCGCGAGGTGGTGGAGACCATCAACGACGCGCTGCCCCCGGGCTCGGACGTTTTCGCCGACGCCGGCAATACCGGTGCGGCCGTGGTGCATCACCTGCGGCTGCCACGGCACGGGCGCTTCACGGTGGCGCTCGGCATGGGCGGCATGGGCTATGCCTTCGGGGCCGGGATCGGGTCGGCCTTCACCCGGCACCGCCGCCCGGACGGCGGGCAGCGGCGCACCTACGTCATCGCGGGCGACGGCGCGTTCTTCATGCACGGCATGGAGATTCACACCGCGGTCGAACACCGGCTGCCGATCACCTTCATCGTTCTCAACAACAACGCACACGCCATGTGCATCACGCGCGAGCAGCTGTACTACGGGGATCGCTACAGCTTCAACAGATTTCGTCCCGCGTATCCGGGCGCGGGGATGGCCGCCATGTTCCCGGATCTGTGCACCCACGCACCGGAGAACCGGGCCGAGCTGGCCGCAGCACTGCGGCACTGCGCCGACCGCCCGGGACCGTCGTTCGTCGCGATCGACTGCGATCCCGACGAAATCCCGCCGTTCACACCGTTCCTGACGCCACCCGGGAGGTAACCCGTGACCACCAGCGCCCTGCCCGCCCTCAGTGACATTCCGGAAGCCGACGTACCCGGCCTGCTGCGCATCGAGAACTCCGATCGCGAGGCCACCACCCCGATCATCCTGGACATGCTGCGATCGGTGTATCCGCACGACCAGATCTTCGGCGACTTCTGCCCGGTCCAGGGGTTCATCGCAGCGCCGCCGCGGGAGCTGTACGAGTACCTCGCCGACACCCGGTGCCTGGAGGAGTGGACCTACAGCCTGCGCGGATTCACCGAGACCGAGGAGCCCGGGCTGTGGGTGTCGCACGACCGGCTGGGCGACAGCACCAGGATCTACACCCGCACCGTCGCCAATCCCGACGCCATGACCGTGGACTACCACTGCGCCTGGGACCAGAGCGACCACCTGTGGATGATCTACCTGATGCGGGTGATCGACGCCCAGGTGGTGTTCGACAAACCCGGTTCGGTGGTGCTGTGGACGAACTGCCACCACCCGTTCTACGACAAGAACCCCTACAAGGACACCGCGCCCGACAAGCGCAAGGTGTGGGTGGGCGACTTCTGGGAAATGTTCTCCGCCGGGCACCAATTGGAGCTCGACAACCTCAGGGCCATCGCGGAATACCGCGCCTCGCACGGCCTGCCCATCAAACCCGACTGGATGCGGAACCCCTCGGGAAAGAAGTGAGTTGAGCGCCATGGACTTCACCGACCCCGCCCTCCGGATGGCGCCGCCCGTCAGTCTGGTCGATGTCTCCGGTTATCTGCCCGGCGACCCGGTCGGCACCGAGTACTTCACCCAGTTCTCCCGCTCGGACCGGATGGCCAAGAACGTCATGTTCCGGGCTCCCAGTGGCCGCCATCACGTCGGCCGCGACGAGACCGCCGTGGACATGGTGGAGCGAGCCGTCGCACCGCTGATCGAACGCCATGGGGCACAGGAGATCTCGAATGTCGACATCCTGCTCACCCATACCCAGCTGCCCGACAATCCGGTGCTGGGCGCCGGGCCGGAGGTGGCGCGACGGCTGGATATGAAGCCGCGCTGGGTGTTCGACATCCACAACGGCGGCTGCGCGGCCTTCGTCCACATGATGTGGATGGCCCGCATGATCCTGCAGACGACCGACGCGCGCACCGCGCTCATCGCCTGTACTCAGAACTGCGCGGGCCCGGTGTTCACCCAGCCCGATATCCGCGGGCTCGCGCAGGCTCCCGTTCCCGGCGACGGCTGCGGGGTCGGGCTCCTCGTCAAGAACAGCTCCGCGCCGATCCTCGATATCGAGTGCCGCACCTATCCGGAGTTCGCGGGCGACATGGAGTTCAGCACCAATGGCGAACGCAAGTACTGGGAGCCGGGCGAGGGCCAGGGCTGCGTCACCTTCACCGAATCCAAGGTGGCCAAGGTGATGACGCGCGGCAATCGGCTGGTGCCCGAGGTGGCGCACGCGGTGTGCAAACGCATCGGGGTGAAGTCCCGCGATATCGACACCTTCGTCACGAACCAGCCCAACCGGCTGTTCCTGCGCAACTGGAACGAGGCGATGGAACTGCCGCCCGAACGGCACCCGGACACCTTCGACAGCTGCGGAAACCTGTTCGCCGCGGGCATTCCCGTGACCCTGGACGCCGAGAACCGGGCCGGGCGGCTACGCAACGGCTCGGTGGTGCTGATGGCGGCGTTCGCCCACGCCGGGGACTTCGCGGGAGCGGCGGCGGTCCGCTGGGGCGCGGCTCGATGACCCGCCCCGGTGCGGGGGAGCGCAGGCGGCCCGCGGCGGGGATCGTGGCGCCGGTGTCCTGGCCGACGGGATTGCGAGGTTCCGAGCTGGCGGGCTGTTCCGCCACCGTCGACCCGCACGGCGCGGACACCATCCGCTACGACCTCAGCCTGAGCGAAAACCCGTTTCCGCCACTGCCTTCGGTCATCGCCGCGCTCGACGACTGCCTCGGCAAGGCGAACCGGTATCCGGAATTCCTGCCCCGGCGGCTGCCGCGGCTGATGGCCGATCACCTCGGCGTCTCGGCCGACCAGGTGGTGGTGGGTTCCGGCGCGACCGGGGTGGCCATGCAGGTCATGCAGACCCTCCCCCGCGCCGGAGCCGAATTCATCTACGCCACACCGACCTTCGACGGCTACCCGATCATGGCGACCATGACCGGGCTGCGGCCGGTGGCGGTGCCGCTGGACAGCCACGGCCGCCAGGACCTGTGGGGCATGGCCCGCGCGGTGAACGAGCGCACCGGGCTGATCGCGGTGTGCCGACCGCACAATCCGACCGGAACAGTGCTCCCGGCCAGCGAAGTGAAGGCGTTCCTGTATTCCGTCCCACCGCGAGTGCCGGTGATCCTGGACGAGGCGTACGTCGAATTCCTCGGTGCGAATGACACTCTCGACGCCGTCGAGCTGATCGACCGGCACCCCAATGTGCTGGTGCTGCGCACCTTCTCCAAGGCCTACGGCCTGGCCGGGCTGCGCATCGGCTACGCGTTCGGCGCGGCGGGACTGGTGCACCGGGTGCATCGGCTGCAACTGCCCTTCGGGGTGCCCGCCACCGCGGTGGCCGCGGTGCGCGCGTCCTATACCGCGGAAGCCGAACTGGGCGAACGGATTCTGCGCATCACCACCGAACGCGAACTGTTGCGCGCCGAACTGCGGCGCGGCGGCATCCGGGTGCCGCGCAGCAGCGCCAACTTCCTGTACCTGCCCGGCCGCGATATCGCGCCCGCGCTGGCGCGCGCCGGAATCGTGGCCAAGCGCTACCCGGACGGCAGCGCCCGCATCGCGGTGGGCGATCCGGGTTCGGACCGGGCCGTGCTACACGCGCTGGCCGCCCGGCCCTCGGCGGGCACCCGTTCGCTGCGGCACGAGGACAGCCGGCTGCTCTCGCTCACGGCGCGCTACGAGCCCACCGCTGCGCAAGGGCGGCACACGTGATCAGCTGAATCTGGTGGAACATCATGAGCGGCAACACGACCAGTCCCACCGAATGCCCCGCGAACAGCACCGTCGCCATGGGCAGCCCGGTGGCCAGGCTCTTCTTGGATCCGCAGAACACCACCACGATCCGGTCGGCGCGATCGAATCGCACCGCCTCGCCGAGGAATCCGGTGGCGACCAGCACGATGGCCAGAATCGCGCAGCACACCACGGCCAGCAGCAGAATCCGCCACGGCGACATGGCATGCCAGATACCCTCGACCATGCCCGCGCTGAAGGCGCTGTAGACCACCAGCAGGATGGACCCGCGATCCACCAGCTTGGTCGGCTCGGCGTAGCGGGCCAGGAAACCCTTGACCTTCGGCCGGATCAACTGGCCCAGGAAGAACGGCACCAGTAGCTGCAGCACGATGTCCACCACCGCGGACGGGTCCACGCTCGCCTGCCCGGTGGTGTTCATGAGCAGGATCACGAGTGCGGGAGTCAGGAAGACGCCCAGCAGGTTCGACACCGTGGCGCTCACGATCGCGCCCGCCACGTTGCCTTTGGCGATGGAGGTGAAGGCGATCGAGGACTGCACCGTGGACGGCACCAGGCACAGGAACAGCACACCGGTGTAGAGATCGCTGGTCAGCACATGCGGCACCAGCACCCGGGCGGCCAGGCCGATCACGGGGAAGAGCACGAATGTGCAGACCAGCACGGTCAGGTGCAGTCGCCAGTGCTTGAGGCCCGCGATCGCCTCCCGCGGCGCCAGGCGCGCACCGTAGAGCAGGAACAGGAATCCGATGGCGATCTTCGTCAGCCAGCTCACGACCTCGGCCGCCTCGCCCCGAGCCGGGAAGATACTGGCGAGGACGACCATCGCAAGGATCGACAGGATGAACCCGTCTATATAGAACTTGCTGAGAAATCGCACCGAAACAGGCTAAACACCTCGCTTCGTTGGGATAACACAACACCCGCGCTGCCGCGATACTGGTGGTAATCGACAGTCACGACGACTCCCGAGGTGGAATCGCCATGGTCCTTCGGACCGACGCGGCTGCGGCCGCTACCAATACGTGGGGGATATCCGGCCCGGCCTTCCTCCTGTTCTATGTCCTCGCCGGCCTTTCCGCGGTCGTATTCGCCTACGCACGGCGCGCGGCGGTGATGCGGGCGGTCGACCCGGCTTGGCCACCGGCCGGGCCGCTGCGCCCCAGCGAATCCGCCATGCTGGTCGACGACCGGCGTCCGGTGCTGGCCGGGTTGGCGCAATTGCGCGGCCATCAGATCATCGACTCCACCGGCATGCCGGTCCGGCCGCTGACCGCCGCCGAGGAGCAGCACCTGGATCCGATCTCCCGCGCGCTGTACGCGCACCTGGACAGATCCCGGCAGGCGCGCATGCCCGGCATGCTCGTCGGAACCGCCGGGGTGTCGATGGCGCTGCGCGGCTACCTCACCGAGCGCGGCTATCTGTTCGGCGAGAAGCAACGAAAAGCCCTGCGGACAGCGCGGTTTCCACTCTTCGGGTTGCTCGCGCTCGGACTGGTCCGGCTGATCGCGGGCGCGGCCGCCCATCATGCGGTCGGCTTCCTGGTGTTCGCCATGATCGTGCTGGCGGTCCTCACCCTCGCGGTGGGCCGGCCGCCGCGCCTGACGCAGCGCGGCCGCGACGCCCTCGCCGCCGCCCAGGCCGGCAACCGGCATCTGCGGCCCGCCAACTCTCCCGCCTATTCCGCCTACGGACCCGACAGTGCCGCGCTCGCCGTGGCGCTCTATGGCGGGATGGTGTTGTGGACCCTCGACCCGGCGCTCGCGGGCGCAGCCAACGTAGTGACCGGTGGTGGCGGCGGTAGTGACGGCAGCTCCTGCAGCAGCAGTGACAGCGGAAGCACTTGCAGCAGTAGCAGTAGCAGTTGCAGCAGCGGCAGTAGTTGCGGCAGCAGTAGCAGCTGCGGCAGCAGCTGCGGAGGAGGCTGCGGCGGATGACCGGTTCACCACTTCCCGAGGGATCGCTGGGCATCGGCTGGCGGCGCGAGATCTGCGGTCTGGTGGCCGTGCTGGAGGGCATCGGATTCTGCGAGGTTATCGCGGAAACGCTGGCGCCCAGGGATTCCGGCGGCCGGGCCGGCACGATCCTCCGGCGCGGTCGCGGCTCCCAGCCCGGCGTCGACGTGCCCGAGGAGCTGGCCGCGCTGGTGGCCGGGGGCATTCCAGCTGTGCCGCACGGTATTTCGCTGTCGCTCGGCGGTGCGGAAGCGGTGGACGACCGGCGGGTCTCGCATCTCGCCGACTGCGCGCGGGCGCTGGGTGCGCCGCTGGTGAGCGAGCACATCGCCTTCGTGCGCGCGGGCGGCCTGGAGGCCGGGCACCTGCTGCCGGTGCCGCGCACCCGCGAGGCGCTGGATGCCCTGGAGCGCAATATATTCCGCGCGAGCCGTCAGCTGGATGTGCCGCTGGCGGTGGAGAACATCGCGGCGCTGTTCGAATGGCCGCACGCCGAGTACACCGAGGCGGAGTTCCTCCAGGAGCTTGTCGAGCGTACCGGGTGCCACCTCCTGCTCGATATCGCGAATGTCTATGCCAATGCCCGCAATACGTCACGTGATCCGCTCACGGAGCTGTTGCGCCTGCCCGCCGAACGGGTGGCGTACTGCCATATCGCGGGCGGCCACGAGTCCGGCGGCCGCTACATCGACACCCATGTCCACCCCGTCCCCGCCGAGGTGCTGGCCCTGGTCGCCGAGTTCACGGCCGGCCACGCCGTCCCCCTCATGCTGGAACGCGACGGAAACTACCCGCCCGCAACCGAACTCACCGCGGAACTGAACGCCATCGCCACGGCCTCCGGCCGCCCGCCCATTACCCTGCGCCCGGAGGTGATCCCGGCGTGACCATCGAATCGCCCCGGACGGCGGGGACACTCGCCGAGCAGCAGGCGGCCGTGGTGCGAGCGCTGGTCGCCGGTGACCGGCCGCCGCCCGGTTTCGACGCGGACGATCTCGCCGCCACCGCGCACGGCCTGCTGCACAAGCGGGCCGAGGAGGTGGCGCGGCGCTTCCCGCGCCTGGCACAGGCCGCCGGACCCGACTTCCGGGCCCGCTACCTGGACTGGGCGCGCACCCGGCCGAAGACCACCACCACCGAGGACGCCGCGGCCTTCGCCCGTGACCTCGGACTACCCGATCCGCGGCCGAAACCCGGCAGGCGGCCACGGTGGCCCGGCCGCCGCGGACGATGATGCGTGGGTGGCCTTCCTCACGCGCGATCCACGGCACGGCTATCGGCCTAATCCGGCCCCGGCGACCCGGACGGCCAGCCGGATCCTGCTTCGATTCGGGCTGGCGCGCTGGGATTTCGTGCTGCGGCAGACGGTCCTCGCGCCCGGTGGGCAGTCCGGGTGGCATTACCACGACGGGACCCTGTTCGTACTGGTCACCGGCGGTGCGCTGGATCATCCGAAAGCCGATTGCACCCCGGTCACCATCCGGCCGTGGCGGGTCTTCCGGGAACCGAGCGGTCCCGGGCACGCGCACCTGGCCCGCAACAGCGGCCCGCGACCGGTGAAACTGACCGTCTTGTACGTGAATCCGAAGGGGAGCCCGCTCGCTCGCAGCATCCCGCCGCCCGCGTGCGCGGGCGAACCCCTCGGCAAGTGATCCGGATCATTGAGGCAAGCTGGGCACATGATCGAAGTCGTCACCGTCGGCACCGAGCAGGAACTGGCGGACGCCTACGCGGTGCGCATGAAGGTCTTCGTGGACGAGCAGGGCGTGCCCGCGGACATCGAGATCGACGAGCTCGACGAGACGGCCGACCATTTCCTGGCGCGGCTGGACGGCAGGCCGGCCGGGGCCGGGCGGCTGATCGTACGGGACGGTGTCGGGGTGCTCGGGCGGCTGGCGGTGCTGGCGGAGACGCGCGGCACCGGGCTCGGCGTGGCGCTGGTGCGCGCCATCGAGGAGCGGGTGCGCGAGCGCGGCCTGGGCGCGGTCGAACTCCATTCGCAGACCCACGCGCAGGGCTTCTACGAGAAGCTCGGGTACGAGGCGTACGGCGAGATCGGCATGGACGCGGGCATTCCGCACATCTGGATGCGCAGGTCGCTCGCGAACTGAGACCTAGGCGGTCTCGCAGGCGTCCCGCAACGAGCAGGCGCCACAGGCACTGCCGCAGCCGCCGACCTTCTCCTCCGGGAACGCGGCGGCGAGCGCCTTCTCGGCGGCGGCCGCTCCGGCGCCGAGGGTGAACACCGCGATGACCACAGCCACCACGGCCACGACCAGGGCCGCGATACCACCGGCGACCAGTGCGACCGCACCGGCGGCCGCGAGCAGCAGACCCGCCACGACCGAGGTCGGCGCGGCCACCCGGTTGGCCAGCTTGAAGGATTCCTCGGTCTTCACCGCGGCCTCGGAGTGCACCCCGAAATACCGGTTGCCCGGCAGCGTCCCAGTGAATCCGAGCACGCCCGTGACCACGGCCACAGCCGCGAGGACAAAGAGGATCAGCGCCACGACGAACACCCGGCTCACGCTACACGGGGTCCAATTTGCCTCCGCTTCGCTCCGGCGGGTTCGCGGCACTGCCCAGAAGCGATCGATGCTGCATGGACCCTTTTTGGGATGCAGGACGGCGACGTTTTACCCTGGTGAACGACCTTATCGGGGATTGGCTGGACAAAGAAGGCAGGACCGTGCAGGACACCCGTGCATCCGAAACACCCACCGCGACCGCGGGTGGGGGCGGCGACGTTCCCGCACACCGCTACAACGCCGATCTCGCCGGCCGCATCGAACAGAAGTGGCAGGGCAACTGGCAGGAACGCGGCACGTTCTACGCGCCCAACCCGGTCGGACCGCTGCAGGGCGAGACCCCGGCCGACAAGCTGTTCATCCAGGACATGTTCCCCTACCCGTCGGGAGCGGGCCTGCACGTCGGTCACCCACTGGGCTACATCGCCACCGATGTCTTCGCCCGCTACCACCGCATGCACGGCCGGAATGTGCTGCACGCCCTGGGTTATGACGCCTTCGGCCTGCCCGCCGAGCAGTACGCGGTGCAGACCGGCGCGCACCCGCGCGACACCACCATGGCGAATATCGCCACCATGCAGCGGCAGCTGGACCGCCTGGGCCTGGGCCACGACCGCCGCCGCACCTTCGCCACCACCGATCCCGAGTACTACCGGTGGACGCAGTGGATCTTCCTGCGCATCTACAACGCCTGGTACGACACGGGCCTGGGCAAGGCCCGCCCGATCGCGGAGCTGATCGCCGAATTCGAGGCCGGCAAGCGGGAAGCCGTCGAGGGCCGCGCCTGGAACGAGCTGTCCCCGTCCGAGCGCAATGCCGCCATCGACTCCCATCGCCTGGTCTACCAGACGAATTCGATGGTCAACTGGTGCCCGGGCCTGGGCACCGTGCTGTCCAACGAGGAGGTCACCGCGGACGGCCGCTCCGAGCGCGGCAACTTCCCGGTGTTCCGTAAGCGCCTGTGGCAGTGGATGATGCGCATCACCGCCTACTCCGATCGCCTGGTCGACGACCTGGACGGGCTGGACTGGCCGGAGAACGTGAAGGCCATGCAGCGCAACTGGATCGGCCGCTCGCGGGGCGCGCAGGTCAAGTTCGAGGCTGGCGCGGATCTGATCGAGGTCTTCACCACCCGCCCCGACACTCTGTTCGGAGCGACCTACGTGGTGCTGGCCCCCGAGCACGAGCTGGTCGACAAGCTGACCGCCGCCACCTGGCCCTCCGGCACCGACGCGCGCTGGACCCTCGGCAACGCCGACACCCCCGCGGAAGCCGTTGCGGCCTACCGGAAGTCGATTGCCGCCAAGTCGGATCTGGAGCGGCAGGAGAACAAGGAGAAGACCGGCGTCTTCCTGGGCTCCTACGCCACCAACCCGGTCAACGGCGCACGCGTGCCGATATTCATCGCCGACTATGTGCTGAGCGGCTACGGCACCGGCGCGATCATGGCCGTCCCCGGCCACGACCCGCGCGACTGGGAGTTCGCCACCTCCTTCGGCCTGCCCATCATCGAGGTCGTCACGGGCGGTGATGTCTCGGAGGCGGCCCACGCCGGTGACGGTGTCATGGTGAACTCCGGCTACATCGACGGCATGGACATCGAGTCCGCCAAGGCCAGGGTGATCGCCGAGCTGGAGGCCAGCGGCCACGGTAGGGGCACCGTCCAGTACAAGCTGCGCGACTGGCTGTTCGCGCGTCAGCGCTACTGGGGCGAGCCGTTCCCGATCGTCTACGACGAGGACGGCGCGCCGCACTCGCTGCCGGAATCCATGCTGCCGGTGCGTCTTCCGGAGATCGACGACTTCGCGCCGGTCACCTTCGACGCGGACGACGCCGACTCCGAGCCGTCCCCGCCGCTGGCCAAGGCCACCGACTGGGTGCACGTCGAACTGGACCTGGGCGACGGCGTCAAGAAGTACCGCCGCGACACCAATGTCATGCCCAACTGGGCGGGCAGCTCCTGGTACCAGCTGCGCTACGCCGACCCGACCAATACCGAAACCTTCTGCGCCCCCGAGAACGAGCAGTACTGGCTGGGCCCGCGCACGGCCGAGCACGGCCCGAAGGATCCGGGCGGCGTGGACCTGTACGTCGGCGGCGTGGAGCACGCGGTGCTGCACCTGCTGTACGCGCGCTTCTGGCAGAAGGTGCTCTTCGACCTGGGTGACGTGTCCGGCTCCGAGCCGTACCGCCGCCTGTTCAACCAGGGCTACATCCAGGACTACGCCTACACCGACGCGCGCGGCGCCTACGTGCCGGCCGCGGAGATCGTGGAGCGGGACGGAAAGTTCTTCTGGACCAATGCCTCCGGCGTGGAGGAGGAGGTCTTCCAGGAGTACGGCAAGATCGGCAAGTCGCTGAAGAACGCCATCTCCCCCGACGAGATGTGCGACCTGTACGGCGCCGACACCTTCCGCTTCTACGAGATGTCGATGGGCCCGCTGGACACCTCGCGGCCCTGGGCCACCAAGGATGTCGTGGGCGCGCACCGCTTCCTGCAGCGGGTGTGGCGACTGGTGGTGGACGAGGAGACCGGCGCGGTGAAGGTCACCGATGGCGAGCCGTCGGCCGAGGCCCTGCGCCTGCTGCACAAGACCATCGCCGGTGTCGACGACGACTACGCCAACCTGCGCGACAACACCGCGGGCGCCAAGCTCATCGAGCTGACCAACTTCCTGACCAAGAACTACGGCGACGGCGCGCCCCGTGCGCTGGTGGAACCCCTGGTCCTGATGCTGGCCCCGATGTCCCCGCACGTGGCCGAGGAGCTGTGGGAGCGTCTGGGCCACACCACGGCCCTGGCCCACGGCCCCTTCCCGGTCGCGGATCCCGCACTGCTGGTGGCGGATTCGGTCGAGTACCCGATCCAGGTCAACGGCAAGGTCCGCAGCCGCGTCAGCGTCGCCGCCGACGCCGACCAGGCCGCGGTCCAAGCCGCCGCGCTGGCGGACGAGAAGATCGCGGAACTGCTGGGCGGCAAGACGCCTCGCAAGATCATCGTGGTGCCCGGCCGCCTGGTGAACATCGTCGCCTGAGTTGACCGGCGTTCGGCCCGGTGCGCACCGCGCACCGGGCCGAATTCAGCTGCGGCACAGTTCTACCGGGGCGGAATCAGGACATCGTTGAGGGTGACCAGCTGCAGGCTGCGTTCCCGGATGATGTCGGTGAGCTGGTCGTAGAGGTGGGTGACGGTCGGCCGGTTGGCGTGGCCGATGACGATGGACTGCGCCCGGAACCACTGGCGCGCGGCATCGAGGACCATGCCGTCGTTGATCACCGGATTGGTGTCGTTCAGAGTGCCATACCACATGGTCGGGACGGTGTAGCCGCAGTCGGCGGCGACGGCGTCGACGCTGCCGTTGTGGTGGCCGTAGGGCGGGCGGTAGTAGGGCGTGCCGTCGGTGCCGTACTGGTTCCAGAGGAAGTCCTTGCAGCGCCCGAGCTGGTCGGCGATGGCGCCGCCGGACAGCTTGGTCAGGTCCGGGTGGTCCCAGGTGTGGTTGCCGAGCTGGACCTGCCCCGAGTCGACCAGGGGGCGCAGCACATCCCGGTGGTCGAGCCAGCCGGGATAGTAGGCGGTCACGAAGAAGGTGAGCCGGGCCCCGGTATCCCGGGCGAAATCGATGAAGCCGCGGATGGTTTCGGAGCTGGCGCCGTCATCGATGGTGAGCGCCATGTGGTTTCCGTCGCCCGGCAGCGCGGTGATGGTGCCCGGGCCGATCGGCGTTTTGGGTCCGAAATCCGGTGTCACCTGCGGCATCCCGGGCAGCTGGGGAATAGTTCCGCCGGCGGATCCGGTGTCGAAGGGGAAGTCGGCGCGCGATTCGCCCGTGCCCAGCAGGGTGGCGGCCGTACCCGCCGCCAGCATCGTCAGCAGCCGTCGTCTGTCCATTGCGACCCTCATTCAATTCACTACGGTTGAAAATTCCGCTCCCCCAGCGAAAACCGGCTATGTCGGCGAGACAAGCACATCGTTGAGCGTCACCATGGAAAGGTTGCGCTCCCGGATGATCTCGGCCAGACGGTCATAGCAGTGCGTCACGGCGGGATGATTGGCATGTCCGATGACGATGGCCTGCGCATTGAAATACTTTCGCGCACACTCGATCAGATAGTCCTCGGTAATGACACCGGAGTCGGACAGCGAGCCGTACCACATGGTGGGGACGGTGTATCCGAGATCCGCTGCCACCTTGTCGACCGTAGCATTGTGGCGGCCGTAAGGGGGACGGAAATACGGCGTCCCGTCCACGCCGAAGGTATTGCGCAGGAACGTCTTTGCCCGGGTGAGCTGCGAGGCCACGTCGGTAGCGGACAGTTTGGTGAGATCCGGGTGGTCCCAGGTGTGATTGCCCAGCTGGATCTGCCCGGCCTCCACCAGCGGTCGCAAAGCGGCGCGGTGCGTGGTCCAGGAGTCGTAATTCGCGGTGACGAAGAAGGTGAACCGCGCCCCGGTGTCCTTGGCGAATTCGATATACGCCCCGACCACATCCGGATCGGCCCCGTCGTCGACGGTGAGTGCCAAATTGTTGCCGGTGCCGGGCAATCCGGTAATCGTCCCGGCGGGAATGCGGGATTTCTGCGTGACCGGCGGCGCGGCGAGCGCCTTCGGAGTCGGTCCCGCCGACGATGTTCCGGCAGGTCCGCTGATGCGCGGCGTCACCTTGTGGGAGGGGCCGGACTCCGCGGAGCAGCCGGTCAGCACCGCCGCAGTACCCGCGGCGAGCATCACGAGCAACTGTCGTCTATCCATCTCTGTCGTTCGCTCCGAAGATGTATTCTGCGCCTCGCCTCCCTCGCAGGGCCTACCTGTTATATCTACGCGCCGTGAACTGAGCACCAATTCTGTGCGAAATGATCGAAATTCAGCACAGAATTTAAGGCTGCTCTCAGTGTGGGATGGGGCGCAGCACGATTTCGGTGGGATGCGCGTCACGCGGGGTCTCGACAGCCTGCCGCACGGCGCGGGCAACCGTTTCGGCCCTGAGGAATTCGCCCGGCTGATACTCGCGCCGCTCCCCCGCGATGATCTCGCGCTGCATGTCGGTGTCGATGCGCCCGGGATGCACCGAGGTCACCCGCAGTGCGGGCTCCTCCAGGCGCAGCGCGTCGCCGAAGGCGCGCAGCCCGAACTTGCTGGCCGCGTACACGCCCCAGCCCGGATTGGCCCGCAGCCCGGCTCCCGAATTGATCAGCACCACATGGCCGTTGGCGGCGCGCAGCGCGGGCAGCAACACCCTGGTCAACTCCGCGACCGCGATCAGGTTGGCTTCCAACGTATTCCGCCACTGCGTCACCGAGGAATCGGCTATCGTTCCCAGGTCGGCGATTCCGGCATTGTGCACAAGTACATCCAGCCGTTCGATGCCCGCTGCAGCGCGCGCTACCGCGGCGTAGTCCGTGAGATCCACCGGCCATCCGGCGCTGCCGGGCAGTTCACGCAGTATCGGTTCCAGGGCCCGGGGCGTGCGCGCACCCAGCAGCAGCCGATGCGTGGGCGCCAGTTCGCGGGCAATGGCCGCGCCGAGCCCCCGGCTGGCTCCGGTGATCAGCGCGGTCGGCTGGTCGGTGCTGGATTTCGCGGAATTCGCCATGCGATGACCGTAACCGCGTGACCTCGGCCCACGATGCTCCGGTCGGGCACACTACCGCTAGCTGACCACAAGAAGGCGACCGAAGTGCAATCTGGCGATCAGGACCCGCCCGCCCATCGCGCATACCTGCGGGTGGCGGCGCAGAATAGGGCGATGACACACCCGGGATTCACGCCTACCCAGCTCGCGGCCCGCGCCGCCTACCTGCTGCGCGGCAATGACCTGGGCACCATGACCAGCGCCGCGCCCAAGCTGTATCCGCACATGTGGAGCTGGGACGCGGCCTTCGTGGCGGTCGGGCTGGCCCCGCTCAGTGTGGAGCGCGCCGCGCTCGAACTCGACACCCTGCTCTCGGCGCAGTGGCGCAACGGGATGATCCCGCACATCGTCTTCGCCAATGGCGTGGACGGCTACTTCCCCGGACCGGCGCGCTGGGAATGCCGCCGCCTGGCCGCCGACGCCCCCGACGGCCCGGACACCTCGGGAATCACCCAGCCGCCGGTGCATGCCATTGCGGTGCAACGGATTCTGGATCACTCGCGCCGGCACGGCCGCAGCACCCGCGCGGTCGCCGAGGACTTCCTGAACCGGCGCTGGCCCGATCTCATGCGCTGGCACCGCTGGCTGGCCTACGCCCGTGACCCCAAGCAGCACGGCCGGATCACGCTGTACCACGGCTGGGAATCCGGCATGGACAATTCGCCGCGCTGGGATCGCGCCTACGAGAACGTGATTCCCGGTCCGGACCTGCCGCCCTACGAGCGCGCCGATACCCAGGTGGTGGGCGATCCCACACAGCGGCCCTCGGACCGCGAGTACGACCGCTACCTGTGGCTGGTCGAGCAGATGCGCCGGGCCGGCTACGACGACTACCAGCTGGCCTCGACCATGAGCTTCGCGGTCGAGGACGTGTTCGTGACCGCAATCTTCGCGCTGGCCTGCGATGTGCTGGCCAATATCGGCGAGGACTACAAGCAGCCGCACGCGGATGTACGCGAGCTCTACGAGTGGGCCGACTACTTCCGCGCGGGCGTGGTCGCCACCACCGATGCCCGCACCGGCGCGGCGCGCGACTTCGATGTGCGCGCGGACCAGTGGATCGACACCGAGACCCTGGCCCTCTTCGCGCCGCTGCTCAGCGGCGGACTGCCGCGCGATGCCGAACGGCGGCTGCTGCGCCTGTTCGAGGGCCCGCGCTGGTGCGGGCATCCGGATCTGCGCTACGCGCTGCCGCCCTCGACCTCCCCGGTGTCCAAGGACTTCCGCCCGCGCGAGTACTGGCGCGGCCCGGTGTGGCCGGTGATCAGCTGGCTGTTCTCCTGGGTCTTCGCCCGCCGCGGCTGGGCGGAACGCTCGTTCATGCTGCGCGCCGAAGGGCTGCGACAGGCCAGCGACGGCAGTTTCGCGGAGTACTACGAGCCCTTCACCGGCGAGCCGCTGGGCAGCATGCAGCAGTCCTGGACCGCCGCGTCGGTGCTGGACTGGCTGGGCTGACCGACCGCGGGCGGCAGGACCGACCGACCTACAGCTAACAATTGGCGCACATAACGGCCCTGCTTTCACGGCTATAGCAGCCGGTCGGCCTAGCCTTTTTGGCCATGACCGGACGAAGCCTGAAGAAAGTGATCACTGTCGCGGCTGCAGGCATCCTGATGGCAACCTCCGCCGGGGTGGCCGCCGCCGATATTCAGGGCCCGGATGTGGCCTCGTATCAGCACCCCGGCGGCGGGGGCATCAACTGGTTCGGCGTGCGCGCGGCCGGATACCAGTTCGCCATGCTCAAGGCCACCGAGGGCCTCAGCTACGTGAACCCGTTCTTCGTGCAGGACAGCATGTCCATGCGGGTGGCCGGAGTCGCGCGCGGCACATACCATTTCGCGCGCCCCAACCTGCCGCCCGAGCCGCAGGCCGCCTTCTACTCGGCGCTGGTGCTCGGCCAGAACGGCCCGCTGGACCTGCCGCCGGTGCTGGATCTCGAGAACTCCGGCGGGCTGCCGCCCGACGCCCTCATCGACTGGACCCACCGCTATCTCAACACCGTGCAGGCCATGACCGGCCGCCGCCCGATCATCTACACCTATCCGCGCTTCTGGCAGACGGCCATGGCCGATACCAACCAGTTCACGTCCTATCCGCTGTGGATCGCCGACTACCGCGGCAACGACCAGCCCGAGGTCCCCGGCGGCTGGCCCGCCTGGTCCTTCTGGCAGACCACCGATTCCGGCTCCATCCCCGGCATCGGCGCGGGCGTCGACCTCAATGTCTACAGCGGCGCCCAGGGCGATTTCACCCGCTACGCCAATATGCCCTTCAGCGGGAGTGGACGCGGCAGCAGCTAGCCGCTCCGGGAGTCCTTCACAGCACCTGCGACAGGAACTGGCGCAGCCGCGGGGTTTCCGCGTTCTCGAAAAGCGCCTCGGGCTTGCCGGTTTCGACCACCTGACCGTGATCCATGAACACCACCTGATCGGAAACCGAACGGGCGAAGCTCATCTCGTGGGTCACCACGATCATGGACATCCCGCCCCCGGCGAGCTCGGACATGAGCGCGAGCACGCCCTTGACCAGTTCGGGATCCAGGGCCGAGGTGGCCTCGTCGAAGAACATGATGTCGGGCTTCATGGCCAGCGCCCGCGCGATGGCCACCCGCTGCTGCTGACCGCCGGACAGGTTGGCCGGGCGCACATCCGCCTTGCCGGCCAGGCCGACCGCCTCCAACTGCTGCACCGCCAGCGTGCGCGCCTGCTCCTTGGACAGGCCGTGCAGTTTGCGCGGGCCGAGCGCGATATTGTCCGCGACCGTCATGTGCGGGAACAGGTTGAAGTGCTGGAACACCAGGCCGATCCGCTGCCGCAGCCGGTCCGGGTTCTCGCCCAGCACCGAGGCGCCGTTCAGCAGGATGTCGCCGGAGTCGGGCTCGTGCAGCCGGTTGAGCACCCGCAGCAGCGTGGACTTGCCGGAGCCGGACGGCCCGATCACCGTGGTGGTCTTGCCGGCGTCCACGTGCACGTCCACGCCGCGCAGAATCTCGTTGCGGCCCAGCGTCAATCGCAGGCCGGTGCCGGTGAGGGAGGCACTCATGCTCCACGCCCTTCCGTGATGACGGCCTGTTCGACCGGGTCGGCGGGATCGCCGCCGCCCTGGGGACGACCGTCGCGCATGCGCTTGTCGATGTAGTTGACCAGGTGGGTGAGCGGCACGGTCAGCAGCAGGTACATCAAGCCGGCCGCCACCAGCGGCGACAGATTCCCGGTCTGCGCGTTGAGATCCCGGCCCACCGCGAACAGTTCGCGCTGGGTGGCCAGCAGGCCCAGGAAGTAGATCAGCGAGGAATCCTTGATGAGCGCGATGAACTGGTTCATCAGCGCTGGCAGCACCCGGCGCACGCCCTGCGGGACCACCACCAGCGTCATGGCGTGCCGGTAGCCGAAACCGATGGCGCGGGCGGCCTCCAGCTGTCCGGCTTCCACCGACTGGATGCCGGAGCGGAAGATCTCACCGATGTAGGCGGCGGCCAGCAGCGCCAGCGCGATCGCGCCCAGCCAGTAGGGATTGTTGCCGGTGACGTTCTTGACCACCGGACCCACACCCAGGCCGATGATCAGGATGATCACCACGGCCGGCAGGCCGCGGAAGATGTCGGTGTAAACCCGTGCGGGCCAGCGCAACCAGCGGGTGCGGGAGATGCCCGCCACCGCGAGCAGCATGCCGAGCACGGTGCCCAGCAGGCCCGAGACCAGCGCCAGGATCAGGGTATTGGGCAGACCGGTCTTGATCAGATCGGGGAATGCCTTGCGGTACAGCGACCAGTCGAAGAAGGTGTCCTTCAGCTGCCGCAGCGTGGATTTCGGCTGCACCGCGCTGTTGTCGGGCCGGTTGCCGGCGTTCTCGGCCGCGATCTTGGCGAAGTCCGGCAGCTGCGGCGCCGCAACGGCTTTGGAGCCCGGCTTCCAGCCCGGCGGCAACTCGCGCGGCACCCAGTCCTCGTACAGCTTGGCGTAGGTGCCGTCGGCGATGACCGCATCCAGCCCGGCATCGAGCGCGTCGGTGAGCGGCTGATTGCCCTTGCGCACCGCCCAGGCGGTGAAGTTGTTGACACTGAAGGTGTTCTGCACGATCGAGGTCGGATCGCCCGGCTTGATGGCGCCGATGGCCTGCTGCGACGGCGCGACCCATGCGTCGATCTGGCCGGTCTTCAGATTCGCGTAGGCGGTGTTGTAGTCGGGAAACTTCACCGGGTCCAGGTGCAGTTCGTTGATGACGTACTCGTCCTGCACGGTGCCCTGCACGACGCCGACCCGACTGCCCCGGCGCAGATCCGCGAATCCCCTGATGGCACTGCCGTTCGGCACCACCAGCGAGAAGTAGCCGAAGTCGTAGCCATTGGTGAAGTCGACCAGCTGCCGCCGCGCGTCGGTGGTGGTGATGCTGGAGGAGCCGATGTCGAAGCGGCCGTTGGCGACCTGGGCCAGCAGGCCCGCGAACTCGGTGCCGGTGAACTCCACCTGCAGGCCGAGCTTGGCGCCGATGGCCTTCAGCAGCTCGTTGTCGAAGCCGGTGAACACGCCCTTGGAGTTGACGCAGATGCTCGGCGGCGCGTCGGAGAGGGTGCCGACGCTGAGCTTGCCGGGCGTGAGCAGGCCCAGCTTGCTGATATCGATCTTGGCCAGCGGCTCGGTGGTTGCCGTGGTGAACCGGTCCGCGCCCGCGTTCTGCTGTTCGGACGCCAGATTGGTCGGTGCGGCGCTGGTCGCGGCCTGGCCGGGCGGCGAGCACAGATCGCGATAATCGGCACCGGCGCTGCCCGCCCCGAGCGTCGCGATCCCGAGCAGGCCGACCAGCACAACTCCCGCCAATGCCGGCAAGCGCGGAGGACGACCTGGGCGCTGCCGCAAAGAAATCATGGCAGACCACCCTAGTGGGGGTGGTCCGCCATGCCAGAGTCAGCCTCGGCCTGATTCGGCGGAATCACAGTTCAGGCGCGTCCCTACCGCTGGTTGAAGCCATCCCGCCAGGCCACGGCCTCCTGGATCCGGCTCATGTCGTAGTCCGGCCCGCCCGAGCCCACCGTGAACAGCGTCACGCCCGCGTTCGCGTAGCTCTCCACCTGATCCAGACCCGGCCAGGCCACGGACTTCTCGATGGCGGCGGGGTCGGTGCCGACCTCGGCGCAGTGTTCGCCCAGGATGCCGATCTTGCGCTGCAGCACGTCGATATCGGAGAAGCTGTGCCAGATATCGCCGTACTGGGCGACCAGCCGCAGCGTCTTCTTCTCACCGCCGCCGCCGATCAGGATGGGGATGTCGCGCACCGGCTGCGGATTCAGCTTGGCCAGCCGGTCGGTGAGGCGGGCCATGGAATCCTTCAGCAGCGCCAGCCGGCTTCCGGCGGTGCCGAATTCGTAGCCGTACTGGTCGTAGTCCTTCTGGAACCAGCCCGCGCCGATACCGAGAATGAGGCGCCCGTCGCTGATGTGGTCCACGGTGCGGGCCATATCGGCCAGCAGATCGGGATTCCGGTAGCCACCGCCGGTGACCAGCGCGCCGAGCTCCACCCGCTCGGTCTGCTCGGCGATCGCGCCCAGCATGGTCCAGCACTCGAAGTGCGCGCCCTCCGGGTCCCCGGACAGCGGATAGAAGTGGTCCCAGTTGAAGACGATGTCGACGCCGATGTCCTCACACCGCCGCACCGCGTCCCGGATCAATCCGTAGTTGGGCGCGTGCTGGGGCTGCAACTGAACTCCGATACGAACCGGTCGGGTCATGAGGTGCTCCTCCGTCGGTGATCACTGCGCCCCATTCTGCCCCTCCGCTACGCTCTGGGCCGACCCCTCTACTACGGATCGTCCGGCACGTTCCTGCCGGTGAAGGGAAGTGTGAAACGTGGCAACGGTGACTTTCGACCAGGCCACCCGGCTCTACCCGGGCGCGGCCAATCCCGCCGTCGACGCTTTGAACCTGGAGATCGCCGACGGCGAATTCCTGGTTCTCGTCGGCCCCTCCGGCTGCGGCAAATCCACCTCGCTGCGCATGCTCGCGGGGCTCGAGGAGGTGAGCGACGGCCGAATCCTGATCGGGGACAAGGACGTCACGCACGCCGAGCCCAAGGAACGCGATATTGCCATGGTGTTCCAGAACTACGCGCTCTACCCACACATGAGCGTCGCCGAGAACATGGGCTTCGCGCTGAAGATGGCCAAGGTCGCCAAGGAAGAGCGTCAGCAGCGCGTGCTCGAGGCCGCCAAGCTGCTCGACCTGGAGCCCTACCTGGACCGCAAGCCCAAGGCTCTGTCCGGCGGTCAGCGCCAGCGCGTGGCCATGGGCCGTGCGATCGTGCGCCAGCCGCAGGTCTTCCTCATGGACGAGCCGCTGTCCAACCTGGACGCCAAGCTGCGCGTGCAGACCCGCACCCAGATCGCCCAGCTGCAGCGCCGGCTCGGCACCACCACCGTCTACGTCACCCACGACCAGGTCGAGGCCATGACCATGGGCGACCGGGTGGCGGTGCTCAAGGACGGGCTGCTGCAGCAGTGCGCCTCCCCGCGCGACCTGTACCGCGACCCGGCCAACCTGTTCGTCGCGGGCTTCATGGGATCGCCCGCCATGAACCTGTTCACGCTGCCGGTCGGCAATGGCTCGGTCACGCTGGGCGGCTGCCCGCTGCCGTTGCCGCGTTCGGTGGCGGCGGCCACCGGCGAGCGCGTGGTGGTCGGCATCCGGCCCGAGCACTTCGACGTGGTCGGCGACCAGGCCGGGATCGCCATGGAGGTGGATGTGGTCGAGGAGCTGGGCTCCGACGCCTACATCTACGGCCGCACCCTCGGTGACGGGGAAACCATTGTGGCGCGCGCGGATTGGCGCAACCCGCCCGCGAAGGGCACCAAGCTCGCGCTGGTCGCGGACTCGGACCACACGTACTTCTTCCACCCCGAGGATGGACGCCGGCTGCACTGACGGGCAGGTCTCACGAATGGCGGCGGTTCTTCCGCCGCCATTCGTCGTTCAACCGGATACGCAGATTCTCCAGGGGGACTTCGTTTCCCGAGGCGCTGCGCAGTTCCGCGCGCACGGGTTCGCCCGTGGAATCCTCGAGTCGCTCCAGCGGCGCGGTGCCGTCCTGCAGATACTTGTCACCCCACTGCCACAGCGCGACGACCGCGGGCAGCAGGTCCAGACCCATCGGGGTGAGCACGTATTCGTTGCGGGTGCGCTTGCCCTCTTCCTGGTAGGGCCGCTTCTCCAGCAGTCCCGCATCGACCAGTTTGCGTAGCGCGCTGGAAGCCGCCGCGTCGGTGATGCCGATCCGCGCCGCGAAGCCGTCGAACCGCGTCGTGCCGTAGTACGACTCGCGCAGGACGAGGATCGCCGAGCGGGTCCCGACGATGTCCATCGCCTTCGCGATCGAACAGGCCTCGGGCTTCCACGAGCCCAGATCGCTGAGTTTTCCCTCCAGTACTGCCGACATGACACACATCATACAACGCTGACTTGCCTTCGCTATGGCCAGCTCCTACCCTGACTTTAGAGCGATCAAGTCAGACGCCGTTGTCGGACTCGAAACCGGGGCGGCGCGCCTGGAAGGAACGTCATGAGAGACGCAGTCATCGTCGAAGCCGTCCGCACCCCCATCGGCAAGGGCAAGACCACCGGCGCCCTGCACGGTGAGCACCCCGCCGATCTGCTCGCCCACAGCCTGCGGGAGGTGGTGCGGCGCACCGAGATCGATCCGGCCCTGATCGACGATGTGATCGGCGGCGTGGTAACCCAGGTCGGCGAACAGGGCTCGAACCTCACCCGCCGTGCGGCCCTGGCCGCCGGCTATCCCGAATCGGTCCCGGCCACCACGGTGGACCGGCAGTGCGGCAGCAGCCAGCAGGCCATCCACTTCGCCGCCCAGGGCGTGATCGCGGGGGCCTACGACATCGTGGTCGCCGCGGGCGTGGAGTCCATGAGCCGGGTTCCCATGGGCGCCAACCTGATCGGGGCCGAGGACATCGCGGGTGTCGGCTTCGCCGAACGCTACCCGGAGGGCCTGGTACCGCAGGGCATCAGCGCCGAACTCATCGCCGCCAAGTGGGACCTGAGCCGCACCCAGCTCGACGAGTTCGCCCTCGCAAGCCACGAGAAGGCCGCCGCCGCAACCAAGAACGGCTCGTTCGAGGCCCAGCTCGCCCCCTACGCCGGGCTCTCGCACGACGAGGGCATTCGCGTCGGCAGCACGCCGGAGGCGCTGGCCGGGTTGCGTCCCGCCTTCTACAGCGAGGAGATGGCCGCCCGCTTCCCGCAGATCGGCTGGAACATCACCGCCGCCAACGCCAGTCAGATCAACGACGGCAGCGCCGCCACCCTCATCATGACCAGTGAACGCGCCGCCCAGCTCGGACTGCGCCCGCTGGCCCGGCTGCACAGCTTCTCCGTCGCCGGCGACGACCCGCTGCTCATGCTCACCGCTGTCATCCCCGCGACCCGGAAGGTCCTACAGCGCTCCGGGCTCGAACTCTCCGACATCGACCTGTTCGAGGTGAACGAGGCCTTCTCCTCGGTGGTCCTGGCCTGGGCGCAGGAGACCGGGGCCGACCTGTCGAAGGTCAATGTGAACGGCGGCGCCATCGCCCTGGGCCACCCCCTGGGCGCCTCGGGCGCACGGCTGGCCACCACCCTCGTCCACGCCATGCACGAGCGCGGCGCCCGCTACGGCCTGCAAACCATGTGTGAGGCAGGCGGTCTCGCCAACGCCACCATCTACGAGCGCCTCTGACCCGATCCGGGCGGCCTGGCAGGAGACCGCCACGACAGCCGCCAGCAGGCCGAGCACCCACGAATCGGCCAGCGGCGGAAAGGCCACCAGGGCTGTGGACCAGGCACGCTGTCGCAGCCGGACAGCACGCGGGGTCCACAGCGGCACCAGCAGCAGGGTCAGGCCGATGCCCAGCCAGGCCACGGCGAAAGCCAGGGAGAGAAAACGGATGTCATCGCCCGGGCCCGCGAGCGCGCGGTACTCGGGCACGAAACCCGCCGGCACCCAGGCCGAACCACATGCTGCGATGTAGATCAGCAGGGTGACAATGCAATCCGCGGCCGTGATCGGCGGCCGCCACCCGGCCACCCTTCCAGGAAGCCGGGCACGCCGCCGCAGCGGTGGAGATCAGTTGACGGCGGTGGCCACCAGGATGTGGCCCGCACCGCCCGCGAGGAGAATCACGGGCAGCGCGATCGCGGTCCAGATCCAACCCCGGCGGCCCGTCATGGCCGCCACCGAGGCCAGCACCAGCGCGCCGACCAGGGCCAGGAACATGCCCCCGCCACCGATCAGCAGGCCCCACAGCGCCGATGCGGGCGGCCGGATCACCACGCACTGCACCGAGAAGTCCTTCTTCGCGGTGCAGCGATTGTGGATCAGGTCGAACAGCTTCGCGAACAGGTCGTAACCCCAGCCGAAGGCCATGGCGACCCCGGCCAGATACAGCACCGCCGAGATCAGAATGTCCCTGCGGCGCAGCGGCTTACGCTCCGGCGCGGCCCCGGGCAGCACCGCCGCGGCGGTCTCCGCCCGGGGCGGTGTGGCGGGCATGGTCCGATCGGCCTCTTCCGGCGCCTGCCCGGACCCGCCTCCGACCACGTACTGCGGACCCGAAGCCCACGGCTCCGGCAGCATCTCGGTACCCATGGGCGGCGGGACCGCTCCGCCCGGCGGCGAATAGTTCCCGATCGGCGGGCGAGAGGAATGCTGCTGCGGCCCAGGGGAGCTCACGGGTCCCTGCCCCGGATGGCCGGGACCGGCTGATCGAGGTGCGCCGCCCGGCACCGGGTGCGGACGTGGATCCTGCGGCGAACCGACCGGTCCGCTCGGCCGCGGCGGGGCACCGGCATTCCCGGGAGCCCGGGGCGGCACCGGCGGCGGCGGGCTCTGCCGCCCGCCCTTGGGCACGGTCGGTCCGGCCGGATCCATCGCGCCGGGCCGCGGCACACCGGCGGGCGGCGGCGGTGGAGCCGGCGGTGGCGGCGGACCCTGGCGACCCCTGCCGGGCAGGGTCGGTCCCGCAGCATCGATCGGTTCCCGGGACCGCGGGCCCGGTGCGGGTGGTTGCGGACGTCCGGGGCGCTGCGGCGATCCCGGACCCGCTGGATTCCGGGATCCCCCGGGCGGGGCGGGCGCGTGCGGTTGGCCTGGCGCGCGCGGCGGAGCCGGGGAGAAGCCGGGATCGGACGGGGGGTGATCGTCGCGGGCCGGACGGCGAGGCTCGTTGGGCGGGTTCATGTTTGCGGTCTCCCCCGAGGCGCAGGTCTATGGAGCCGGGATCGGCTTCATTCGGCATTGTCGCCGGGTCCGGGCCGCGCCGCCACCTCTTACCGGCCCAAGGCGGTGAGTAGGGTGCGGTGGATGAGCGACAGCGGCGATGCGGTGGATTTCGAGTCGGCGGTGGTCTACGCGATTCCCATGCGAACCCGGTTCCGCGGGATCACCGTTCGCGAGGGCATGCTGATTCCCGGTCCCGCCGGCTGGGGTGAGTTCTGCGCCTTCCCCGAGTACGAGGACCGCGAGGCGGCGGCCTGGCTGGCCACGGCGGTCGAACAGGCCGCGGCCGGGTGGCCGGAACCGGTCCGGGATCGGATTCCGGTGAACTGCATCGTGCCCGCAGTCGGCCCGGAACGAGCGCGGGAGATCGTGACCGGGTCGGGCTGCCGCACCGCCAAGGTGAAGGTCGCCGACCATCCGGATTCCCTGGCCGAGGATCTGGAGCGGGTGGCGGCGGTTCGCGACGCACTGGGCCCGGAGGGCGCCGTGCGCGTGGACGCCAATGCGGTCTGGGATGTGGACACCGCGGTCGACCGGATCCGCCTGATCGACCGTGCCGCAGGCGGTTTGGAGTACGTCGAGCAGCCCTGCCGGACCGTCGAGGAGCTGGCCGCCGTCCGCAGGCGGGTGGACGTGCGCATCGCCGCCGACGAATCCATTCGCCGCGCCGAGGACCCGCTGCGGGTGGCGGTGGCGGGTGCGGCCGACGTCGCGGTCCTGAAATGCACCCCGCTGGGCGGGGTTCGGCGCGCGCTGGAGGTCGCCGCGGCCGCCGGACTCCCCTGCCTGGTGTCCTCCGCCCTGGAAACCAGTGTCGGCCTGGCCGCCCAGGTCGCCCTCGCCGGCGCCCTCCCCCACCTCGACTTCGCCTGCGGCCTCGACACCCTGTCCCTGCTCACCGGCGATGTGGTGACCGAGCCGCAGCGCCCGGTGGACGGCTACCTGCCCGTCCCGCGCACCGCGCCGGCACCCGACCAGGACCTGCTCGACCGCTACCGGCACCCCGACCCGGAACGGACCGACTGGTGGCGGCAGCGCCTGGCCCGGGTCCGGAAACTCCTGCCCTGATCAGGCAATTCGCACGCCGCACGAGTACATGGTGGTGCGCAGCAGCAGCGCGGCCTCCGGCCCGATGACGCCGTCGGCCAACTCGAGGTAGCGACCGCAGAATTCGGGCCCGTGCGGCGCGGCCTCGGTGCGCTCCGGCTCGAGGTGGTGGGCGAGTTCGTGCAGGATCACCAATTCGCGCAGGGCCCAGGCGGTTCCATGGGCGTGCAGCGGCACCGCGAGCACCGACCCGGCCGTCTCGTAGTGCGCCGCCTTCGCCCCGGCGCGCGCTCGCACCGTGACCGGCCGCGCCGCCCGGTCCCACCGGGCGCATACCCAGTTCAGCGCGAGCACCCGATCCACGTACGCCTGCACCGATTCCACCGATGCGAAACGCCGCTCGATCGGCAGCGTGAGATGCGACCCGTGCACTTCGACGGTCCGCGCCCCGAATTCGTCGGCGCGATCGAACATTCCGCGCACCAGGCCCTCGGCATCGTACACCCGGGACCGCTGCGCATCGCGGACGGCCATGCGCGCGTTCGCTATTCGCCCGTGCCGCGGGGCAGCTGCCCTCGCACGCCGCCCAGCTCCGGCGAATCACCCAGCCGCGCGGCCTTACCCGCCCGGTCACCGGCCCGCCGCGCGGCCGCCGAGTATCCGGCGGAGGCCTGCGGTCCCCGCCAGGTACCGCGCGCCTCGGAGGTCCGGGTGTAGAAGTCGGTGAGCGCGAGCTCCTTGTTGCGCAGGGCGAGCGCCGTTCCGGTGGGCACGGATCCGGCGGCGTCGGCCCGCACCGCCTCGCTCTCCACATCCGCCTTGACCTCGGTGAGGCGGCGGCCGATGCGGGCGGCGAAGGCCATCTGGAAATTCAGGCGCGCGGTCACCGCGGCCACCGGCACCTCCACCGGCCGGTGGAACGTGCGGCCGTACCGGCGCTCGATCACGACCTTCTCGGTGGTGGCCGAGCGGTACGCACCCGACTTGATGTACTGGTCGGACGCACGCACCATCTGGATCAGCAAGCTGGTGTAGAGCGCCTCGCAGGTGTCGATATCGGTGTCGAATCCGTAGGCGTACACCGTCGTCGACGACCGGGCCACGTCGCAGCGCACATCATTGGCCGCGGCGACGGCCACGAACAACTGCACATAGGTTCGCAGCCCGCGCTTTCCGGCCTCACCGATCGGAATCACCCGCTGCGCCGGCGTGGGCCGCCGCTCCCGATTCGCGATATGTGCCCGCGCCACCGCCAGATCCACCGACGAGCTGGTCGCGAGCCGCTGCGCGGCGGCCAGGAAGGCTTCGGCCTCGTGCTCGTTGTCGGTCGATTCGGCCTGCCGCAGCAGTCCCCCGATCCGGGTGAGCATCTTGTCTGTGTTCATTGGCCCTCCGCTTCGCTCCGGGCGGGGTTCGCGGCCCTGAGGTCTCGATTCTTCCCTCCTCCGCTCCTCCGCTTCGCTCCCCCGCTCCAAGGCGGAGGTCTATCGAGCCGCGGTCCAGAATCGAGACGGCCGCGAACCATTGGGTGATCAACAAGGTAGCTCGGGCGGACGATGGCGGCACCATGTATCTTGCCTTGTGCACCCCCGGCTGAGTGTGCCACTGGTCACTCATCGACCCTGGAGTATCCGCGATGGCTTTGAAGAAGGTGTCGTCCCTACGATCGACGCTGGTTCCACGTGCCGTGCTGGCTGTGACCTCGGCGGCATTGCTGACGGCGACATTCGCCAGCGGCTGCTCCAGCAGCAACGGCGGTAGCAACTCCACCGCCGAAAACCTCACCGGCCGTGGGCCGATCACCTATGTCGAGGGCAAGGACACCACCGAGACCGGCGCCGTCAAGCAGCTCATCGAGCGCTGGAACGCCGCGCACCCGGACGAGAAGGTGACCTTCAAGGAGCAGTCCAACGACGCCTCCCAGCAGTACGACGACCTGGTGCAGCACCTGCGCGCCAAGGAATCCGACTACGACGTGGTCGCACTCGACGTGCCGTGGACCGCGGAGTTCGCCGCCAAGGGCTGGATCCAGCCGCTGAAGGACTCCTTCGCCATCGACACCTCCACGCTGCTCTCGCCCCCGGTGGCCTCGGCGACCTACAACGGCACCCTGTACGCGGCGCCGCGCAACACCAACGGCGGCCTGCTGTTCTACCGCAAGGACCTGGTGCCCGAGCCGCCCAAGACCTGGACCGAGCTGCTGGCCGACTGCCCGAAGGCCAAGGACGCCGGAATCGGCTGCTACGCAGGACAGTTCGCGCAGTACGAGGGCCTGACCGTGAACGCCGCCGAGGTCATCAACGCCTTCGGCGGCAGCTTCGTCGGCTCCGACGGCAAGACGCCGACCGTGAACAGCCCGCAGGCCAAGCAGGGCCTGCAGACCCTGGTCGACGCCTACAAGAACGGCGACATGCCGAAGGAAGTCATCACCTTCAAGGAGCCGGAGTCGCAGAACGCCTTCGTCTCCGGCAAGGTCATGTTCATGCGCGGCTGGCCGTCCTCCTTCGGTGAGGCGGGCTCCGACGCCTCCGCGGTCAAGGACAAGTTCGCGGTCGCCCCGCTGCCCGGCAAGGACGGCATCGGCGCGTCCACCCTCGGTGGCTACAACGCCGCCATCAGCGCCTTCTCCAAGAACAAGGCGACCGCGCTGGACTTCCTGCGCTTCCTGATCAGCGAGGACGCCCAGCACATCGTGGCCGCCGGCGCGCTGCCGCCGGTGCGGGCCTCCGTGTACGACGATCCGGCCCTGATCGCCAAGATGCCGTACCTGTCCGCGCTGAAGGACTCCATCGCCTCCGCGGTGCCGCGGCCGGTGACCCCCTTCTACCCGGCGGTGTCGAAGGCCATCCAGGACAACGCCTATGCTGCGATCACCGGAACGGAATCTGTCGACGCCGCGATCGATGCCATGCAGAAGGGCATCGAAACCGCCGGATCCTGAGCCGCGCTCACACCCGATGCGCGCACCACGATCCATCGCGTAGCCCCGTAGGAGAGAAGAAAAGGTGTCACGTCCTTCGGGAGCGACCGATGTCGCGCCGCCGCCCGACCTGACGGAACAAACAATGCGAAACGGACAGCCACGACCGAAACGCCGCGGGGCAGCCCTCGGGGTTTCGGCTCGAGCGTGGATGTTCGTCACGCCGGTGCTGCTCGCACTGACGGTTGTCATCGGGTATCCGGTGGGCCGGGCAGTATGGATGTCCTTCCAGAAGGACGCGGGCCTGGACAAGTCGACCGGCATGTTCGTCGAAGGCGGAAGCGCCGGATTCGGCAACTACAGCCACTGGCTGCTGCAGCAGTGCACCAACTCGCTCGGCGAGACCGTGTCCTGCCCGCCCGGCAACACCGGCTCCCAGTTCTGGGCCGCCGTCGGGGTCACGCTGCTGTTCACCGTGGTCACGGTGGCGCTCGAGACCACCATCGGCCTGGGCATGGCGGTCATCATGGGCAAGACCTTCAAGGGCCGCGCGCTACTGCGCGCCGCCGTGCTGATCCCCTGGGCCATCCCGACCGCGGTCACAGCGCGGTTGTGGGAGTTCATGTTCCAGTACAACGGCGTGGTGAACCGGGTGCTCGGCACCCATATCCTGTGGACCGCCGATGCCTGGCCCGCCCGCTTCGCGGTGATCATCGCCGACGTGTGGAAGACCACCCCGTTCATGGCGTTGCTGATTCTGGCCGGCCTGCAGGTGATCCCGGAGGACGTCTACGAGGCCGCCCGGGTCGACGGCGCGTCCGCCTGGCAGCGCTTCGTCAACATCACGCTGCCGCTGCTGAAACCCGCTCTGCTGGTGGCGATCCTGTTCCGCACGATGGACGCGCTGCGCCTGTACGACCTGCCCGCCATCATGACGCGGAACCTGGCCGCCACCCGCACCGTCTCGATGCTGGTGACGGAATCGAAATCGCTGCCCAACAGCGCCTCCGCACTGTCGGTCATCACCTTCCTGCTCATCTTCACCGTCGCGTTCTTCTTGGTGAAGGTGCTGGGGGCGAACGCCGTTCGCACCCAGGAAGAGCAGCGGGAGGCGCACTGATGAGCATCGAATTCACCAAGGATGTCGTGGCCGAGCCGAAAAAGCCGATCCGGCAATCGGTTTCGTGGACAAGGAGACTGGCCTCCGGGCGCGTGTACGTGGGCGCGCTGATCGTGCTGGTGTGGGGGCTCGGCCCCTTCTACTGGATGGTCGTCACCGCCCTGCGCGATCCGGCCTACACCTTCGACAACACCCCGTGGCCCACCCACGTCACCCTCGAGAACTTCCGCAACGCCTTCGACACCAGCCGCGGCAACAACTTCGGCCGGGCCTTGGTCAACAGCGTGATCATCGGCAGCGCCACCACGGCGGCCGCGCTGATCCTCGGCGTGATGGCGGCCTACGCGCTGGCGCGACTGACCTTCAAGGGCAAGTACCTGGTGTCCGGGCTGGTCCTCTCGGCCTCCATGTTCCCGGCCGTCGTGCTGGTGACACCGCTGTTCCAGCTGTTCACCAATATCGGCTGGATCGGTCAGTACCAGGCCATGATCATCCCGAACATCTCGTTCGTGCTGCCCATGACGGTGTACATCCTGGCCTCGTTCTTCGCCGAACTGCCATGGGAATTGGAGGAGGCCGCCCGCATCGACGGCGCGTCCCGCTTCCAGGCGTTCCGGCTGATCATGCTGCCGCTGGCCGCGCCGGCGGTGTTCACCACCGCGATCCTGGCGTTCATCGCCGCGGTCAACGAGTACCTGCTGGCCTCGCTGCTCTCCAGCGACAAGACCGAACCCGTGACCAAGGCGATCGCCCGCTTCTCCGGCAACGATCCGCTGGTGCCGCCGTACACCGCGATCATGGCCGCGGGCACCATCGTCACCATCCCGCTGGTCATCATGGTGCTGCTGTTCCAGCGCCGCATCATCTCCGGACTCACCGCCGGCGGCGTCAAGAGCTGAGTGCTCGGGTACGTGGTTCGGGGCCGTTGTCCCCGAACCACGTACCCGGTCCGTCCGGGCGCGTCGATTAGCATTGGTCCCGCCGCGCGGGGTGGTCGCGGCCGCCTCGAAAGCTTTGTCGACGCTCCGGAAGGAGATGCTCGTGAGCTCGTCCCGCAGCAGGCGGCGTGGGAAATCCGCGCTATCGACCGGCACCGCCGGGGCGCTATCGACCGGCACCGCCGGGGCGCTATCGACCGGCACCACCGGAGCGTCATCGACCGGCACCACCGGGGCGTCATCGACCGGCACCACCGGGGCGTCATCGGCCGACACCGCCGGGTGGAACGAGCTGGCCACAGCGGCCGCGCATCGACAGCGTCACCACGCGCACAGCCGGCCCCGGCGCCGCCCGAAACCACCCCGGGGGCCCGACCAGCCCGAACCCGCGCCGAAACCGCGCCGCACCCGCGGGCAACGCATCGGGCGGCTGCTGCTGGCACTGTTCCTGGTCCTGGTGATCATGCCGACCACCCTGCTGGGCATCGCCTACTGGAGCGCCGAGATCCCGGACCCGAATGCGGTGCAGACCAACCAGATCGCCACCATCCTCAGCTCCGACGGCACCACCGTGATCGCGAAGGTCGTTCCGCCGAAAGGCAATCGGATGCTGGTGCCGCTGACCGACGTACCCCTGCCGGTGCGCCAGGCCGTGCTGTCGGCCGAGGACCGCAACTTCTACCGCAATCCGGGCTTCTCCACCTCCGCGTTCCTGCGCGCGGCCCGCGACAACCTGCTCGGCCGCGACGACGCGGGCGGCGGCTCCACCATTACCCAGCAGTATGTGAAGAACGCCTTCCTGAGCTCGGAACGCACGCTGAGCCGTAAGACGCGCGAACTCATCATCTCCGCGAAGATGGCCCGCGAATGGAGCAAGGACGACATCCTCGCGGCCTACCTCAACACCATCTACTACGGTCGCGGCGCCTACGGCATCTCGGCCGCGGCCGAGGCGTACTTCGGCAAACCCGCACCCGAACTGACCCTGGCCGAGGGCGCGGTCCTGGCCTCGGTGATCCGCACCCCCTCGTTCCTGGACCCGGAGAACCACCTCGACCAGCTGCGCACCCGCTGGGGATACGTCCTCGACGGCATGGTCGAGATGGGTGTGCTGAATCGAAATGACCGCGCCGCCACCCAGTTTCCGGCCATCGTCCCGGTCGCCCGGGTGGACGACACGCGCGGCCCCGAGGGGCTGATCCGCGCGCAGGTCCTGCGCGAACTGCGCGCCTCCGGCATCAGCGACCACGAGCTGAATACCGGTGCGCTGCAGATCATCACGACCATCGATGCCAAGGCACAGCAGGCCACGCTGAACGCGGTCGGCAATGTACTGGGCGGGCAGCCGGGCGAACTGCGCACCGCCGTGGTGTCGATCGACCCGCGCTCGGGGGCGGTGCGCGCCTACTACGGCGGGCCCGACGGCATCGGCTTCGATTTCGCGCAGGCCCCGCTGCAAACCGGTTCGGCCTTCAAGACTTTCGCCGTGCTGGCCGCGCTCGAGCAGGGCATTTCGCTGTCGTACCGGCTAGACAGCGCGCCCCTGACCGTCAATGGGGAGAAGATCCAGAACGTGGGCGGCGAGTCCTGCGGCATCTGCTCGCTCGGCGAGGCGTTCGAGCGCTCCCTCAACACCAGCTTCTACCGGCTGGCCCAGTCCCTGTTCGAGGGCCCGAAAGCCATTGCGAACGCAGCGCATCAGGCCGGCATCCCCGACCAGATCCCGGGCGTGCCCGGCAAGACGCTCACCGAGGACGGCGGCGGCCCGCCACTGCCCGCCATCGTGCTGGGCGCCTACTCGGTACGCCCCATCGACATGGCCTCGGCCTACGCCACCCTCGCCGCCTCCGGCACCTACCGCGCCCCCTATTTCGTCCAGAAGGTCGTGACCGGCGACGGCCGCGTGCTCCTCGACCGCGGCGCCGACCCGCAAAGACCCGAACAGCGCATCCAGGCCTCGATCGCCGACACCGTGACCCAGGCCATGCTCCCCATCGCCGCCTACTCCAACGGCCACGCCCTGTCCGGCGGCCGCCCCTCGGCCGCCAAGACCGGCACCACCCAGCTCGGCGACACCGGCCAGAACAAGGACGCCTGGATGGTCGGCTACACCCCCACCCTCTCCACCGCCGTCTGGATGGGAACCGAACAGTCCCAGCCCATCCGCACCGCCCGCGGCGCCCCCATCTACGGCGCCGGCCTGCCCGCCGACCTGTGGAAACAAGCCATGGACGCCGCCCTCGACGGCACCCCCATCGACCAATTCCCCAACCCCACTCCCACCGCCAACCTGATCCCCAACCAGCCCCCCGACCCAACCTCCGGAACACCCCCCGGGAACGGCAATTACGACATCCTCAACCCACCCACCCCGTCCGCCCCACAAGAACCGGTCCTCGTCATCCCCCCAGCCCCCACCCCCAAACAGGTGGAAATCTTCCCCGGCCTCAGCGTCCCCGTCCCGGGCTAGCCTCCCCGGCCTCCCCGAGATTTCAGCGCACAATTGACATCCGTCGACATCGGGCACGCCTGTCGGCGGTTGAGAGCCGAACCCATCTCGGACGTCCCGAACGAGTTACCCCGACCGTCACGAAATAAATTGCACCCCTGGCATACGCCGCCGGGGCACCGGGACGAGGTCGTGTGCTTCCCGTTGATCATGTTTCGCGCCTCCTTACCCATCGCCGCGCAGCCGCGGATATTGTGGAAGCCGCCACCGGATTCAGCGACTCCGAATGCCGGTGGCAGGATGCGGGTTGGGAGCAGGGTGGGGTCGGAGACAGCACGAGACATAGGGGCGACGCCGGTGGAATTCAATGTCGTTGAACGCCACGAAACGCTGGTAGCCGGAACGGTGCTACGCAGTCCGGCACTCGCGGTCGAAGGGCCGCGCCGCGCGAAGGTCGAGGAGGCCTGGAAACGTAATCTGGCACGCGATCTGCCCGGCCCGCCGGCGACCGCCTATGTGGATCACGCACCCGAGATCGGTTCGTATCTGACACATATCGTGGGCTACGAATGCAACAAGGCGGACGACCTATTGCCCGGCGATGTACTCGCCCGTATCCCGGCCGGAAAATTCGCCCGCTTCAATCGCACTGGCGACAATCTCGGCGACATCATCGTGTCGATCTGGCGCACGGTCTGGGACCTCGAGGCGGCCGGCACCCTGGTGCGCGCCTACACCGGGGATTTCGAGCACTATCCGGACAACCGGACGGTGGAGGTTTTCGTCGCGCTGGATACGAGCGCGAAGGAGTAGGGGAGCTGTGGACTTCGAAATCGTCACCCTCGATGAGTTCCTGGTCGGCGGGCTGACCATTCCGCTGGCGGGCCGCGAGGTCACCGCCCGCGACCTGGACCTGGTCAACTTCACCTGGGACCGCTACCTGGCCCGCGAGAAGAGCGTCGAACGCGTCGCGGCCTACATCGGCCAGAACGACCACGCGGTAGCCGTTCTGGGATACGAGCTTTCGAGCATGGCCGACCTCGACACCGGCGATGTGATGACCCGCATCCCGGCGGGCCGCTACGCGAAATTCGTTGTCTCCGACAAGCCTTACGACCTGCTGCGCACCGCGTGGGCCAAGGTCGCCAAGGCCGAGAACGCGGGCACCATCACCCGCTCCCACACCGCGGAGATCGAGCGCTACACCGGCCCCACCTCGGTCGAGGTCTACGTCTCCCTCGACTGACATCGAACGACGAAGGGCGGCATCGCGATTCGCGATGCCGCCCTTCCCGTTCCGGGGTTCCTACTCGGCCCCGATGATGAACGCCTCGAGCTGGGCCCGGGCGACGTCGTCGGCGAGCTGCTTCGGCGGGGACTTCATCAGGTAGGCCGACGCCGGGAGGACCGGGCCGCCGATGCCGCGGTCGCGGGCGATCTTGGCCGCGCGCACGGCGTCGATGATGATGCCGGCCGAGTTCGGCGAGTCCCACACCTCGAGCTTGTACTCCAGGTTCAGCGGCACGTCACCGAAGGCGCGGCCCTCGAGCCGGACGTAGGCCCACTTGCGGTCGTCGAGCCACTCGACGTAGTCCGACGGGCCGATGTGCACGTTGCGGTCGTACACCTTGCCCGAGAGCGGGCCCTCGAGGTTGGAGGTCACGGCCTGGGTCTTGGAGACCTTCTTCGACTCCAGCCGCTCGCGCTCGAGCATGTTCTTGAAGTCCATGTTGCCGCCGACATTGAGCTGGTAGGTGCGGTCCAGCACGACGCCGCGGTCCTCGAACAGCTTGGCCATCACGCGGTGGGTGATGGTCGCGCCGACCTGGGACTTGATGTCGTCACCGACGATCGGCACACCGGCGTCGACGAACTTCTGGGCCCACTCCGGGTCGGAGGCGATGAACACCGGCAGCGCGTTGACGAAGGCCACACCCGCGTCGATGGCGCACTGGGCGTAGAACTTGTCGGCCTCTTCAGAACCGACCGGGAGGTAGGAGACGAGGACGTCGACCTTGGCATCCTTCAGCGTCTTGACGACGTCGACCGGCTCGGCCTCGGACAGCTCGATGGTCTGCGCGTAGTACTTGCCGATGCCGTCCAGCGTCGGACCGCGCTGCACGGTGATGCCCGACGGCGGCACGTCGGAGATCTTGATGGTGTTGTTCTCGCTGGCGAAGATCGCGTCGGACAGGTCGAAGCCGACCTTCTTGGCGTCGACATCGAACGCGGCGACGAACTTCACATCGCGGACGTGGTAGGGACCGAACTTCACATGCATGAGCCCGGGAACGGTCGAATTCTCGTCCGCGTCCTTGTAGTACTGCACGCCCTGAACCAGGGAAGATGCGCAGTTACCCACGCCGACGATGGCCACCCGAACTTCGGTGTTGATCTCACTCATGGCCGATATTTCCCTCTTTCTGTGGTGCCGCCTTCGTCGATTGCTCCGCAGCAATCAACTCGTTGAGCCAGCGCACTTCGCGCTCGCTTGATTCGAGACCTAGTTGATGGAGCTGGCGGGTATAGCGGTCCAGTTGCCCGCTGGCGCGTTTTATCGCTTCCCGCAGTCCTTCTCGGCGCTCCTCGACCTGCCTCCGCCGCCCCTCCAGGATTCGCATCCGCGCTTCCGCGGGGGTGCGGCCGAAGAAGGCCAGATGAACGCCGAAGCCGTCGTCGGTGTAGTTCTGTGGTCCGGTGTCGGCGAGCAGTTCGGCGAACCGCTCCCGCCCGGTGTCGGTCAGGTTGTAGACCCGCCGCGCACGGCGTGTTGCCAAGCCCTGCGGACTCTCCTCCGCGATGAGGCCGTCGGACTGCATGCGCCGCAGGGTTGGATACAGCGACCCGTAGGAGAAGGCCCGGAACGGGCCCAGCAGACCGGTGAGCCGCTTGCGCAACTCGTAGCCGTGCATCGGTGATTCGAGGAGCAGCCCGAGGATTGCCAACTCGAGCACGGGCTTCACCTCCTGACTGTTGTGTTCAGACCTAACCGATGGATGCAGTTCCAAACTATATCGCGCCGATATATTTTGCACCCGCCATGCCGCGTATCCGAACGGGACGACTGATCTCCGCCCGATTGAGGTAACTCACCGGGCACCCCCGAGATCGGGTTGGCACCCAACCGCCGGCACGGGTGACCAGTGCCGACGGCTCCCGGCCGCCCGCAAAAGTTCCGGGGAGGCGGAACAGCGCGTGCGGGCTCCGGGGCCCCGCAAGTACTCTGGGTCCCGTGCGAATACAGCGGCAGGTAGTGGACTATGCGCTCCGGCGCCGGTCCCTGCTGGCCGACGTCTACGCGGGCCGGGTGGACGTCGCCGAAGTGTGCGATGCGAATCCGTACCTATTGCGTGCGGCGAAGTTCCACGGGCGGGGGAGCGAGGTCACGTGCCCCATCTGCAGGAAAGAGCAGCTGACTCTCGTATCGTGGGTCTACGGCGACGGGCTCGGTCCCGTGGCGGGCTCCGCCCGCACGCCGGAGGAACTGGTCCGGTTGGCCGAGACTCGGGAAGAGTTCTCGGTGCATGTGGTCGAGGTGTGCCGGACCTGTAGTTGGAACCATCTGGTGCAGTCCTATGTGCTGGGGCTGGCCCCGGCGCCGACAGGCCGCCGGCGCACCGGCGCCCGGCGCACGGCCGCCGAGTGAGAGGCCACGTCGACTGCTGAACAGCGGGCAGGAGCCTGCCCGCCCGCCGCGGTGCACACGTGACCGCATCGAGCCACCCGGACCGTATCGAACTAACTATTGGAGAGCCAGGCTGTGACATCGCCCTATGACGACGGACCGCACGGCGGCCGCCCCCGTGGCGGTTCGCAACCCGGCCCCGGCGGCTACCCGCCGCAAGCGCAGGGAGGTGGAGCGAGACCGGCAGGACCGCCGCCTGGCGCACGCCAGCCCGCGGGGCGTCCCGCGCCGGGGAATGGTGGCCCGCAGCGCGGACCCGTGGGCGGTCCCGGCGGCATGCCGCCGCGCGGCCCCAACGGGCAGCCGCAGCGCGGACCCGCGCCGCAGGGCGGTCAGCCGCCGCGGCGTCCCGGGCCGCCGCCCCAGCGTCCCGGCAATCCGGATGCGACACGCAAGTTTCCCAATTCCGTCAATTCCGGCCCGAACGAGAAGGTGAATACCGGAGCGCGCCAGGCGGTTCCGAATCACAACTCACGAGCGGCCACCTCCGACCGCACCCAGCGGATCGACGATCGTGCGGTGCGCACGGGCACCGGCACCCGGCCGCGCCCGGCCGAGGACCGCACCCGTCCGCCGTCGGGCGCGCAGCCCGCGGCCCGGCGCGCGCAGAGCGGCACGCCCTCGGGGCCGCCGCCGCGGCGGCCCGGTGGCGGCTCCGGCGGAGGCGGCGGCCAGGGCGGCAAGGGCTCGCCCCGCAAGACCTCGTATTGGCGGCTGGCCCGGCGCCTGGTCTACATCGGCATGGCGCTGGTGCTCGGGCTGGCGAGTTCGGTGTTCCTGTACGCGTATTCGACGGTGAACGTGCCGCAGCCCGGCGACCTGAAGAACAATCAGGTAGCCACCATCTTCATGAACGACGGCAGTTCGGTGCTGGCGAAAGTCATTCCGCCGGAGGGCAACCGCACCGATGTGACGATCGACCAGATTCCGCCGCACGTGCGCAATGCCGTGATCGCCGCGGAGGACCGCTCCTTCTACACCAACCCGGGCTTCTCCATCCAAGGCTTCGGCCGCGCGTTCGTCGGTCAGCTCACCGGCAATACGGACGCCGGCGGTGGTTCGACGATTACCCAGCAGTACGTGAAGAACGCGATGGTCGGTAACGAGCACTCGCTGACCCGTAAGCTGCGCGAGCTGGTGATCTCGGCCAAGATGGCCAAGCAGTGGTCCAAGGACCAGATCCTGGCCGCGTACCTGAACACCATCTACTTCGGCCGCGGCGCCTACGGTATCGACGCGGCGTCCAAGGCGTACTTCGACAAGAAGGTCCAGGACCTGTCGGTGGCCGAGGGCGCGGTGCTCGCAGCGACCATTCAGCAACCGTCGAACCTGGATCCGGAGAAGAATCCGCAAGGGGCGCAGGCACGCTGGAAGTATGTGCTCGACGGCATGGTCGACGGCGGCAACCTGCCCGCGACGGACCGCGCGAACATGCAGTACCCCACCGTGATTCCGGCAGCGCAGGCCCAGCACGACAAGACGCTGGACTCCGGTCCGGAGGGCCTGATCAAGACCCAGGTGCTCAAGGAGCTCGAGGCCGCCGGCATCACCGAGCACGATCTGAACACCGAGGGCCTGCAGATCACCACGACCATCGATTCCAAGGCGCAGCAGGCGGCGGTGGACGCGGTCACCAAGGTGATGGACGGCGAACCCGACAAGCTGCGCGCCGCGCTGTCGTCGGTGGATCCCAAGACCGGTGCGGTGCGCGCCTACTATGGCGGCTCCGACGGCCAGGGCCTGGACTACGCGAATCAGGGTCTGCCGCCGGGCTCTTCGTTCAAGGTGTTCGGTCTGGCCGAGAACCTGGAGATGGGCAAGCCGCTCTCGACGCTGTACGACTCCTCGCCGGTCACCGTGCACGGCATCACGATCACCAATGTCGAGGGCGAGCAGTGCGGTATGTGCACCATCGCCGAGGCACTCAAGCGCTCGCTGAACACCAGCTTCTACCGCATGGAGCTGGACATGCAGGGCAACGGCCCGCAGAAGATCGCCGACATGGCGCACAAGCTCGGTATCCCGGACACCATTCCGGGCGTGGGCAAGACGCTGGTCGAGCCGGACGGCAGCCCGCCCAACAACGGCATCGTGCTGGGCCAGTACCGGGTGCGCACGCTGGACATGGCCTCCGCGTACGCGACCCTGGCCGCCTCGGGCATGTATCACGCGCCGCACTTCGTGCAGAAGGTCGTCGCCTCCGATGGCACCGTGCTGCTGGATCGCGGTGAGACCGCGGGTGAGCAGCGGGTCTCGGCGTCGGTGGCGGACAACGTGACCGACGCGATGAAGCCCATCGCGGCGTGGTCGCGCAATCACCAGCTCGCCGGTGGCCGCCTCTCGGCCACCAAGACCGGCACCAACCAGAAGGACGGCAGCAACGAGAACCGCGACGCCTGGATGGTGGGCTTCACCCCGTCGCTGTCGACCGCGGTCTGGGTGGGTACCGACCAGGGTGACGCGCTGCGCAATGCCAGCGGCGGCATGATCTACGGCTCGGGTCTGCCGGCCGACATCTGGAAGGACACGATGGACGGCGCCCTGAAGGGCACGCCCAACGAGAACTTCCCGAAGCCGGGCGTGATCGGCGGTCAGGCCGGTGTGCCGTCGTGGTCGGCACCGTACACCGCGCCCTCGACCACCGAGCAGCCGGTGGCGCCGCCGGTGATCACCACCAGCCAGATGCCGATTCCGGGTCTGCCGTGGTCGATTCCGGTTCCGGGGCTGGCGCCGAACCCGCAGAACCAGCGGCAATCTCAGCCGGAGACGCAGGATCCGGGCAATGGCAACGGGAACGGGAATGGCAATGGGACCGGTCCGCTGCCGGGTCAGCCGGTGGCGCCGGCCGACGGTTCGACACCGACGACCGCACCGAACGGCGGCTATGGAAACGGCAATGGGAACGGCAACGGCAACGGACGGCAGCAGACTCGGTAGCCTGCTGCCGTGATCGAGCAGGAACTGGTGCACCGGCCGGGCGCCTCGGGCGCGCCGGCCGGTGACGCGCTGAAGCCGGGGGAGGCAGCTGGAGTGGAAGATGCTGGCGCACAGCGCGATACGCCGGTGGTATACGAGTCGCCGGAGCCGCTGGCGGCCGATCTGCGGTCGGCCGACGACCGGGACAAGCCCAGTCGCACCGATACGCTGACCGCGCAGCTCTGCGATCTGATCGGCGGGCCGGTCGGCGACCACGCGGTGATCGGCCGGGTGCGTTTCTGGACCCCTATGCGGGTGCTGATGGCGTTCGCGGTGCTGTTCCTGGCGTTCAGCTGGTTCGGCAAGGCGGGCTGCATCCAGCAGCGGCCCGACGCCAACGGCGTCATGGGCCTGGATTGGAACAACGGCCGCCAGTACATCGCCATGTGCTACTCCGACACCGTGCCGCTGTACGGGGCCGAGCATCTCAACGAGGGCGCCTTCCCGTACAAGAAGCAGTGGGTGGAGTTCCCCGACGGCCGCCCGCAGGTCCGGTACATGGAGTATCCGGTGCTGTCGGGGCTGTACCAGTACGTGTCCATGGGAATCGCCAAGGCGTGGAAGCTGTCCCCGTTGCCGGGACACAAGGCGCTCGAGGTGGTCATCTACTTCAATGTGGTGGCCATCGGGCTGTCGCTGGCCTGGCTGGTGACCATCTGGGCGACGGCATTGACGGCCGGGCGCCGGGTCTGGGATGCCGCGCTGATCGCGTTGTCGCCGCTGGTGCTGGTGCATGCGTTCACCAATTTCGACACGCTGGCAACGGCTTTCGCGGCGGGCGGGCTGCTGGCCTGGGCGCGGCGGCGGCCGGTGCTGGCGGGCATTCTGCTGGGCCTGGGCGGGGCGGCGAAGTTGTATCCGCTGCTGTTGCTGGGGCCGATCCTGATCCTGTGCGCCCGCGCCGAACGCCTCGGTGAGGACGAGGCGGCGTGGGGCGGCATCCGGCCGCTGCGCGCGGCGGGCGGGGCCATCGCGGCGGCGGCCATTACCTGGCTGGCGGTGAACGCCCCCATCGCGGCGCTGTATCCGAACGGCTGGTGGGAGTTCTTCCGGCTCAATACCGAACGGCACGCCGACCCGGATTCGGTCTACAACGTGATCACCTCGTTCACCGGCTGGACCGGCTTCGACGGGGTACTGACCGCGCAGCAGGCGCCCACTGTGCTGAACGCGGTGTCGCTGCTGCTGTTCCTGGCGGCCTGCGCGGGCATCGGCTGGATCGGCCTGACCGCGGCGCGCCGGCCGCGCCTGGCGCAGTTGGTGTTCCTGGTGGTGGCGGCATTCCTGCTGACCAACAAGGTGTGGAGCCCGCAGTATTCGCTGTGGCTGGTGCCGCTGGCGGTGCTGGCGCTGCCGCAGCGGCGAATCCTGTTGGCGTGGATGACGATCGACGCCCTGGTCTGGGTGCCGCGCATGTTCTATTACCTGGGCCAGGACCACAAGGGCCTGCCCGAGCAGTGGTTCACCGGCACGGTGGTGCTGCGCGATCTGGCGGTGATCGCGTTGTGCGTCCTGGTGATCCGGCAGATCTACCGTCCGGGTGAGGATCCGGTGCGCCGCGACGGCGCCGACGATCCGGGGGGCGGCATCGTCGACCGCGCCCCCGATCCCCTGAATGCCTGGTTGCCGCCGTTGCTGCGGCCCAGGCAACCGACGCCGGTGCCCTAGAGGAAGCGGGCCAGCTGCGGCACCGCCTCGCCGGGGTGCTTGGCCTGGAGTCCCTCGCCGATGGCCTCGAGCTTCCAGTCCGCGCCCGGGGCCGGGCGGTACACCTTCGCCATTGCCATGCCGGTGAAGGACATGCCGCCCGCGAGGGTGAAGCGGGCGAGTTCGGCATTGGTGGCGCTGTCGACCAGGCGGCAGTAGGCGTTGGCGATCTGCTCGAACGTGTGGCCCTTGTAGGAGGTCACGATGAACAGCAGCGTGGTGACGTGAGCCGGGATGCGGGAGAGATCGACCATGATCTCCTCGTCGTCGCCCTCGCCCTCGCCGGTCAGGTTGTCGCCCTGGTGGCGGATGGCCCCGTCCTCGGAGTTGAGGCTGCCGTAGTAGACGACATCGGCGGGGCTGTGATCGGCGAAGAGCACCACCGAGGCGTCGAGGTCCACGTCGACGGACTTGTTGCCGAAGATGCCGCCGCGCTTGACCGGATCCCAGCCCAGGCCCATCTTCACGTAATCCAGTGCGCTGCCGCCTTCTTTGCGCAGGTTGATGCGCTGACCCTTGACCAGGCTGACGGCGTGACCGACCGGCAGATCGCGGTCATCCCGGGCCGGCGGCGGGTAACCGCCGGAGAGCGGGGGATAGCCGCCGACGGGCTGCTGGTAGGTGGGCGGCGGCGGATATGACTGTCCCGGAGGCGGATACCCCGTGCCCATCGGCGGCGGGTAGCCGCCGGTGGGCACGTATTGCGGGGGCGGCGGGAAGCCCGGGACCGGCGGGTACTGCTCGGCGGGCTGTGGATAACCCTGTCCCGGTGTGGGCGGCGGATAACCGCCGGTCGGCGCGTAGTTACCGGTGGGCGCGGGGGCCGGGTATCCGCTCGGCGCGGGCGCGAATTGTTCGGGCGCGGGCGCGAATTGCTGTGGCGGGGACGTGAATTGCTGTGGCGGGGAAGTGAATTGCTGCGGCGCGGGCGCGAATTGCTCCGGGGCGGGTGCGGGCGGCGGGGCCGGGGAGTGCGCGGCGGATTGCGGGGACTCGTTCACCTGGACGCCGTGGTCGGTGACCAGCGCGGCGAATCCGCCCGCGTAACCCTGTCCGACGGCGCGGGCCTTCCATCCGCCCTGGCGGCGGTACAACTCCAGTGCGATGACGATGGATTCGGTGCTGAGGTCCTCGATCCGGTACTCGTACAACACGTTTCCGGCCACGTCGTGCACCTGCGCGACCGGAGCGGGCAGCCGGCCGAAGCTGGCGTTGGCGTCGTCGAGGGTGATGACGGCCCGAAGCTGTTCGATATCGGCGGGAATCGCGTCCAGCGACACGGCCAGGACGGCGGGCTGACCGGGTGTGCCCGGCCGCAGGGTCACACCGGGCCCGGAGGGTTGGTTGAAGAACACGAAATCGGCGTCGGAGCGCACCGTGCCCGCGGTGGTGACCAGCAGTGCGGACAGGTCGGCCGGTGCGGCCACCTGCACGCTGATCACCAGATCATGGACGCTCAGAGGGCCGTTCTGGCCCTTCACCAAAACTGCGGACAAGATCGACCCTTCGTTGTCGGTGCTGTCGTTGCCACTCTACGAGAACGCGGCGACACGGACCGGGGCCGTGGTTGCGGTGGTGTCCGGGGATGCCCGGACGGCGTGGCAGTATCGGCTGGGTGAGCGACGGTGAGGTCGATCCCGCGGAAGCGCACGAACAGTATCTGCGAGCCTTCCGGCATCCCGCCGTGTCCCGAGACCAGCTGCGCGACCTGCTCGATGCCGTGAACGCCTTCCTGGACACCATCACCCCCAAACGTGGCGAGTACGCCCCCAGCGGCGGCTGGGCCCCCGAATCCACAGCCATGGCCTTTCAGATCGGCCGCGCGGTCGAGCAGGTGCTGTCCGAGCGCGAGGACGCCGATCGGGAGCTGGTGCGCCGCCGCGATATTCGCGACCGCCTGGTGGCGGCCCTGGACGCGGTGCTGGATTGCCTGCGCAGCCTGCCCGAACTGGCCGAGGCCGAGGTGAAGTTGGGCACCATCTGTGTGAACGAGGGCTTCCAGGTGTACGAGGACGGGTCGGTGCGCACCACGCCCGTGCAGGAGGCGGGCGCCGATGCCGGGCTGCTGGAGCGCCGCCGCGCCGAATTGGACGAGGAGATGACGGCCGCAGTGGCCGCCCGGGCCGGACTGGTGGACGACACCACCGACCTGATCCGGGAGCGGCTCGGGGTGGCCGAGGTGGGGATTCCGTGGGTGATCCTGGCCGCCACCCGGGGCGGGCTGGACGTGTCCGAGCCGTTCGCGTTCGCGGCCGAGCATCTGCCCGACTGCGAATTGCGGGATTTGATGGTGCAGTTGGTCACCGATATCGAGCTGGCTCGCACGCTGGAGGAGCCCTCCGAACCACAGCACTAGCCGGAATCGCCACCAAAGCCGCACCGGCGGTGCGAGTCTGGCTCGCAGGGACCGAACCGGCCTTCCGAGGGGAGAATTCGGTGAAGAAGCTCATCAATGATCCGGCCGAGGTGGTGGCTGCCGCGCTGGCCGGATTGGCCGCGGCGCATCCCGAACTGCGGGTTGATGTCGAACAGCGGATCGTGGTGCGCGGAGGCGCGCCGGTTCCGGGCAAGGTGGGCCTGGTCTCGGGCGGCGGCTCCGGCCATGAGCCGCTGCACGGCGGATTCGTCGGGCTCGGCATGCTGGACGCGGCCTGTCCGGGGGAGATCTTCACCTCGCCGGTGCCCGATCAGATTCAGGCCGCTACCGCCGCGGTGGACGCCGGTGCGGGCGTGCTGCACATCGTGAAGAACTACACCGGCGACGTCATGAACTTCGAGATGGCCGCCGAGCTGGCGGCCGCCGAGACCGGTACCGAGGTGCGGTCGGTGGTGGTGAACGACGATGTGGCCGTGCAGGACAGCCTGTACACCGCCGGCCGGCGCGGGGTGGGTGCGACGGTGATCCTGGAGAAGATGGCGGGCGCGGCCGCCGAACAGGGCCGGCCGCTGGCGGAGGTGGCGCGCATCGCGGAGGCGGTGAACGCGCGGTCGCGCAGCATGGGTATGGCGCTGACCTCGTGCACGGTCCCGGCGGTCGGGCATCCGACCTTCGAGCTGGGCGAGTACGAGATGGAGATCGGCATCGGCATCCACGGCGAGCCCGGCCGGGTGCGGGTGCCGCTGGCCCCGGCGCGGGATGTGGCGCAGATGCTGCTGGAGCCGATCCTCGCGGATCTGCCCTTCGCGCAGGGTGATCGGGTGCTGTGCTTCCTCAACGGGATGGGCGGCACGCCGCTCATCGAGCTGTATGTGATGTTCGACGAGGTGTCGCAGATCCTGCGCGGGCACGGGATCCACGTCGAGCGCTCGTTGGTCGGCCCGTACATCACCTCGCTCGAAATGGCGGGCTGCTCGATCACGCTGACCAGGCTCGACGAGGAACTGACGGCGCTGTGGGACGCGCCCGTGCGGACTCCGGCGCTGCGCTGGGGAATCTGATGGCGGCGGTGGACGCGGCCGCGTGGGTGCGCGATTTCGCGGCGCTGGTGGACGAGAACGCCACCGAGCTGACCGCGCTGGACGCGGCGATAGGCGACGCCGATCACGGCACGAATATGCAGCGTGGCATGGCGGCCGCCGTTGCGGCGCTGGATGATTCGACTCCGGGGAGCCCCGGGGAGGTCTGCAAGCAGACCGCCTTGGTGTTGATCCGCACCATCGGCGGTGCCAGCGGTCCCCTGTTCGGGACGTTCTTCCTGCGCTTCGCCGCGGCGATCGAAAGTGGTTCCGATATAGCCGATTTCGCGCGCGCGTTCCGGGCCGGGCTGGATGGTGTGATCGCGCGCGGCAAGGCCGAGCTCGGCGACAAGACCATGGTGGACGCGCTGGGACCCGCGGCGGACGCCCTCGACGAGCAGGTGGCGGGTGACGGGTCGGCGCAGCAGGCTCTCGAGGCCGCGGCGACCGCCGCGGAGGCCGGGCGGGACGCCACCACGCCGCTGGTCGCGCGCAAGGGGCGGGCCTCGTATCTGGGTGAACGCAGTGCGGGACACCAGGATCCGGGTGCCACCAGTGCGGCCCTGCTGGTCCGGGCGGCCGCACGGGCGCTGCGATGATCGGCCTGGTGGTGGTCTCGCACAGCCGGGCGCTGGCCGAGGCGGCGGTGGCGCTGGCCGCCGGACTGCTGCCCGATCAGGGTGTGGCCGTCCGGATCGCGGCGGGACTGTCCGGCACCGAACTGGGTACGGACGCCGTCGCCGTCGCCGAGGCGATCACCGCCGCGGATTCCGGGGACGGCGTCGTGGTTCTGATGGATCTGGGCAGCGCGGTGCTGTCCGCCGAGACCGCGCTGGACCTGCTCGAATCGCCTGTCGCCGTGCGGCTTTCGGCCGGTCCGCTAATCGAGGGCCTGGTGTCGGCGCTGGCGGCGGCCGGTGGTGGCGCCGATCTGGACGCGGTCGCGCGGGAGGCCGGAAACGCCCTGGCCGCCAAACGCGCGCAGCTCGGCGACTCCGCCGGCGCAGGTCCGGCCGGCGATCCACGATCATCCACAGCTGTGCGGCCTGTGGATGATTCGGCGATCACCGAGATCATCGAGGTGACGAACGAGCACGGCCTGCACGCCCGCCCGGCCGCCGAGCTGGTCTCGGCGCTGCGCGATGTCGAGGCGGTGGTGGCCCTACGAAATGCCACCACCGGCGCCGGCCCGGTCCCGGGCGACAGCCTGGCCCGGGTGCTCACCCTCGGCGTGCTCCCCGGCCAGCGGCTGGAAGTCAGCGCAACCGGACCCGATGCGGCGCGGGCAGTCGCCAAAGTTCGCGCCGTGGCCGAGAATCGAGATCATGACCAGCCTCGCTGACAAAGCCACGACGTTCCTGTCCCTGCACCAGCCCGGCAATCCGGTGATCCTGCCGACGGTCTGGGATTCCTGGTCCGCGAAGCTGGTGCAGGACGCCGGATTCGGGGCGCTCACCATCGGTAGCCACCCGCTCGCCGATTCCATGGGCAAGCCCGACCAGGAGGGCATGACCTTCGCCGAGGTGCTGGGCCGGGTGCGGGAGATCACCGCCACCGTGGACATTCCGGTGTCGGTCGACCTGGAGTCCGGCTACGCCGAGAAGCCTTCCCGGATCATCGAGGGCCTGCTCGAGGCGGGCGCGATCGGCTTCAATCTCGAGGACTCCGTGCACAGCGAGGGCGGGCGGCTGCGCACCCCGCAGGAGCATGCCGACCTGGTCGCCGAGCTGCGCGCCGCCGCGGACGCCACCGGCGTGCACGTGGTGATCAATGCCCGCACCGACGTGTTCCTGCGCCCCGACACCGGCGCCCCGGAGGAGCGGCTGGAGAGCGCGCTCACCCGGCTGCGACTGGCCGCCGAGGCGGGCGCGGACGTGCTGTACCCGGTGGGCCGGCACGAGCCGGATGTACAGCGCACGCTGACCGCCGAGCTGCCGCTGCCGGTGAATGCCATCGGCCTTCCCGATCAGGGTTCGCCCGCCTACTTCGCCGAACTCGGCGTGGCGCGGGTCAGTTTCGGCCCGTTCCTGCAGCGCGCCCTCACCGAGGCGGCGAACACCCTGCTGGCCGCCTGGCGCTGATCAGGACCGGACCCGCAGGAAGTAGTCGAGGATCTCCTCCGCGGCGCGGATGCCAGACGCGGCGGTGACGGCCACGCGCGGATGGTTCCAGTTCCGCTGTTCCAGTTCGCCGTGGCGGGGCCGGATGGCGACGTCGGCGGTGCGCAGCATCTCGGCATCGAGCGCACCGTCGCCCGCGGCCAGCAGGCGCGACTCGGGATGCAGTTCGCCGGCGTCGAGCAGGCGGCGGCGCACCTCCTGCACCGCGCGGCTCTTACAGACCGGCGCGGGCATGGTGTAGATCTTGCGGCCCTGCTGGGAGACGGTCCAGCCGCGCGGGCGGCACCAGGCGTCCCAGTCGGCGAGGAAACCGGCGGGCACCCGCTGCGGGTCCACCACCAGGTAGCAGAAAAGGTCGTCGGCCTCGCGCAGGCGCAGCGCGAAGGATTCGTCCACGCGCGCACGCAATTCGGTGCGCACCTCGACCAGGGTGGCGCATTCGGCGCGCATCCGCGCGTCCAATGCGGAACGCCAGCGCCGGTCGGGGAGCCCGTTACGCAGGATGGTGCCGCCATTGCTGGTGACCGCGTAGGGCAGGGGCCCGCCGGGCAGCCGGACCCGGTGGTACTGCTCGATGGTGCGGGTGGTGACCGGAACCACGGCCGCCGCCGACGCCAGCGTGCTCAGCCGCTGCGCCGCGACGACCGTCATGTACGACAGCGGCTGTCCCTCATGGTGTTCCACACACACCGTGTCCGGTTCCGCGTGCCCGAAGGCCGCCCGCGTGTAGATCACCGTGCGATCCAGATCCGTCGCCACCATCATCCCGTGCTGCCGCACCGGCTACCCCTTCGCTTCCTTGATCAAGCCCATACAGGCATACGCCAAATCCGGCACCGTCTCGACCGGCACGCCGCGTGCCGCGGCGAGCAGGCGGATATGGGCGTGTTCCGCCGCGTGCGGATCCCGCACCAGCACCCGCCACGGCACCCGGCGCAACAACACCCGGGACGTCTCTCCCACACCGGGTTTCACGAAATTCACACTGGAGATCCCGTATGCCGCCCGCACCCGCTCCACCGACTCCCAGCCCGCCCAGGTCGGGCTCCGGTCGGCGGCTCGCAGGTCGCGTACCCGCGCGTCCACCAGCGTCCGCACCCGGTCGAAACAGACGCTGACAGTGTCGAGGAGATGACCGGACACATCCTGGCCCGCGAGCTCGCGATAGAACTTGGCCCCGTGGAACTGTCCCGGCCCGATCAGGCCGGCATTGAGCACCGTGCGCGAAACAAGTCCCGACACAGTGGAATTCAGGCAGGCCGAGGCGATCAGGAAGTCGTCGCGGGTGCCGTACGTCCGCACGCAGCTGCCCGGATCGGCGAGCACCGCGAGATCGGGGTCGAATCGCGCCCCGCCCGTCGCATGATGGGCATCCAGCGCGGCGGTCAGTTCCCGGGTGATCGCGCCTTTGCCGGTCCATCCGTCCACGAACACGATCTGCGCCGGATCATGGTGCCGTGCAAGATAATTCAGCGCCATCGCGTCGATCCCCCGATCGCGCACGATGGACACCGCGTAGTGCGGAACCTCGATCCCCCGGCTCCCCAGCCAGCGCCGCATCAGCACCCCCACCGGCGTCCCCGCCCGAGCCAGCGACACCAGCACCACGTCGCGACCCCGCTCGCTGATCACCAACTCCGACACGGTCGCAACCGCCAGCGCCAGCCGCTCGGCACTCTCCGCCAGCACCCGCTCGAACAACTCCCGATACACCGCGTCCGGCTGATACTCCACCGGCAGCGATTCCGCGTAATGCGCCACCCCGGCCTGAATCCGCCGTTCCCGCTCCGCCACATCGGCTTCCAGCGCCACCCCGGACAGATCGGTCAACAACCACGCCACCTCATCCCGCGCATACGACCCGAACTCCGGCCCACACAACGGTTCCGGCAGCTCGTGCGCGCGGCTCGAGCGGGCGGCAGCGAGGGCACGTGGGTCCGCGTCGGGGAGCACGGCCAGCAGCACGTCTGCACCCGACGCGGTCAGGATGTCGACGAGTCCACCTGCAGCCGTGAGGTTTTCGGTGTCCGCAGGGCAGTCGATGATGACGAGCAGGATCGGGTCGGCCGCGGTCCGGGTGCCCGGCCAGCGCGCGTTGTAGAGGAAGCGCGGACTCTCCTCGCCGAGTTCGGGTGCGGTGAAACGGAATCCGCGGCGCAGCGGGTAGCCGGCCTCGTCCAGGACGTAGGCGGGGGAGCGCGTCGTGGTCTGGTATCGGGTGGGGATTCCGCTGTCTGCCAGGGCCGCGGCGATACGCAGCGGCAGGTACATGAGTTCCTCGTGGGCGATGACGATCACCGGGCGCCGAGGGTCCATCTCCTCGGTCATTGTCGCGAGAGCATGGGTCAGCTCGGCCACCGCGTGGGTGAGCGCCGCGTCGAAGGGCATGGCATCCGAGTCGAGGAAGCCGTGGCGGCCGCCCTCGGGAACCTGCTGCGGCCAGGGCAGTTCGACGCGCAGGCAGGCGCCGGTGCGATCGGAGATCGGGTTGAGTACGGGCTCGGGCAGCGCGGTGACGGCATCGATCAGGCCCGCCGGCAGGCGGGTGCTGCCGCTGGCCAGACAGACGGTGTCGATGCGGGCGCCGAGTTCGGCGGCCGCCGTTTCGAAGGCGCGGCGGTCGGCCTTCGTGCGCATGTCCACCAGCGACGCCAAGATGTAGTGGCTGCGGGGAGTGTGCGTGTGCAGGGCCCGGATGGCGTCCAGAGCGGTTGCACCGGTGGAGATCTCGTCGTCGACCAGCACCATGGGCAGGTCGTTGTGGAATATCGAGGCGGGCATCGGCTGCAGCAGGTGCGAGGTGGCGTGCGAGTGGCCCTCCTCGAAACCGGCAAGGGTCTCGGCGGTGGGCACGTCGCGGCGCGTGGAGTGCAGGTAGCACCGCGCGCCGAGGCGGGCCGCCACGGTGTGGCCGAGTCCGGTCGCGGTTTCGGCGAAGCCCAGCACCACCGCGGCGGTGACCGGCCGATTCGGCTGCAGCGCACCATCTCCCGTGAGCAGCTCGCGCACCAGGTCACCGAGGCGGTTGCCCGCGTCGAGGACGCGATGCGGGTCGGTGGGGAGGTGCTTCCCCAGCACGGTGGAGACCAGCAGGTGGGCGCGGCGGGGGTTGCGACGCAGGCCGGGTTCGACGAGCGTGTCGATGCGCCAATCGGGTTCCGGCAGTGCCGAATCGGTGTGGCGGAGGGCGAGGCCGAGGTGCCGGGTGGCCCACGGCAGAGCGGGGTCCACGGTCACGATTCGACCAGGGCCACGAGCAGGTCCACGAAGGAGACTCCTTGATTGGCGACGCCGAAGACATTGGCGCGCAGCATGATCTGATGCGCCCAGCTGCGATGCGGGCGCATTTCGTTCATCTTGTTGCGGTATTCGGAGGCGGCGACGCCGCCCGCGGCGGTGCTCAGGATGTCGACGGCGTCGGCGTATTCCTCGTGGGTGACGATCGAGAGGGCGTGCACGACGGCCACGTGGGAGGGGTGGATGACGGTCTTGCCCTGGATCCCGTTTGCGCGATCCAGGGTGATCTCCCGCAGCAACCCGTCCATATCGCGGCTGTCCAGCGACTGCCGGAAGGGGACGGCGTCCACCTCGGGGAAGGGCGAGGTGCGCAGCAGTGGCCGGAGCATGCGGGCGTGGTCGGCGAAGTACTCCCAGACCGGTCCGGTGATGGTGAAGCCGGTGCCGTCGGTGCGACCCAGGTAGTTGACGATGTCGGCGATGACGTCGGCGACCACGCGCACGTCGTAGATGGTGAGGTCGCGGTCGCGGCGAATCCCGAAGGTGGAGCACATGTCCGTGGCCCCGATCCGCACCGCGAGAATCCGTTCGCGGTGCTCGGCGAGTAGCGCGCCGATGCGACGGAGTTCACGGTCGCGGGTCTCGCGGTGCACCAGGGCGGGGGATTCCAGCACCGGCATACCGAAGACCGTGCGGCCCATGCGCTGTGCGGCCAGGCCCAGCTCGTGCAGATAGTCGGCCGCGCAGGAGCTGTCGAATTTGGGCAGCACGAAGCCGGTGAGCGCCGCCGCCCCGGGCCCGATCCGGTCGGCGATCTCGCCGATGCTGTGCGGGTCGCGGACCCGCACGAACAGCAGCGGGTAGGCCTCGCCGCTGTCGGCCAGTTCGTCGACGGTCCGGGCGGCCTGCCATTTCCCGGCTTCGACGGCGTGGTCGGCGACCGCGTCCTCGAGGTCGATGACCATCGAGCACACGCCGCGTTCGGCGCGGCGCAGGATGGTGGCGGTCAGATCGGGCCGCGTGGCGGGCACGTACAGGGTCGCGCCCAGCGCCATGGCCAGCAGGTGGCGGTCGACGGAGCCGCCGAAGGGTTCGGGCAGCCGGTGGAACAGCCGCCGCAGCTCCGGGCCCGGCACCTGCCGGAAATGCCGCAGCGGGAAGCGTTTCCGCAGGGAGACCGGCGCGACATCCGGATCGCTGGTGATCATCGCGGTCATCGTCGCGGTCGTCCTCCTGCTGACTTTCGGTCTATCTGTCGGTATTTCGCATGCGCTCGACCACTCCGGCGACGAACGCGGAGATGGCGTCGAGTTCGGACACGTAGGCCCAGTAGTCGGGGTGACGTCCGGTCAGGCCCGCGCTCGCGCGATCCAGGCGTTCGGCCTGGGCGTCGAGCACCGAACCCCATTGCGGGACCACGCCTTTGTCGACCGCGAGCATCTGCGCGTCGCGCAGTGTGAAACGGACGGCCTTGGCGCGCTCGGCCGGCTGGTCGCGGACCGCGCGCAGCAGGGCGAGCCGATCGGTCACGGTCTCGGCGCGCTCCTCGGCGGTGGCGAGGTGGGTGCGGGCGGCGGTGGTCAGGTCGAGCGCATCCTCCGGGTTGTGATTGGCCAGGGCGGCCCGGGCGCGGGCCAGATCCGCGTCGGCGGCCGCGACGGCCTCCCGGGCTTGTCGCTCATTGTTGGCCAAATCGTTCGACGACGCAGCCGCGAATTCCCGCAGCAGCGCCGACATGGCCGGAGCGATGCGGTCCAGGCGGTTGCGGGCGGCGTCGAGCCGGGTGGCGGCGGAGGCGAGGGCGGTGGTGGCCGAATGCTGTTTGCCGGGTGCGGCTTCCAGGGCGGTGGACAGGTCGCGGTTCAGCGTCTCGAGCCGGGTGGCGGCGTCGCGGGTGGCGCCGCCGGTGCCGGTCGCGACCGCGGCCTCGAGCGTGAGCACCCCCTCATCCACGGCTGCCGCGCATTGCCGGATCGAGGGGTAGGCGGCGTGGGCTGAGGCGTCGGCGGCCTGCCGCAGCTGTGCCGCCCGCGCATGCACCTGCGAAACCAGTTGCGGCACCGAGCCGTACACCGCGACCGCGTGCTCGAGGTGGGGCTGATCGCCCCGGTAGAACTCGTCGACCCCGCGCGCGGCGTCGGCGAGTCTCCGGATGACGGTGTCGATCTCGGGCTGGGTGACGGGGCCGCCGTCCTCGCGTTCGGCCTGTTCCAGGCGGTCGTTGAGGGCGAGGTAGGCGCCGGAGGCGTCATAGCAGCCGGCGCGCACCGGTTCCCAGCGCGCGGCCATGCCGCGCGCGGGGAACAGCGCGGCCGAGGCGGCGACGGCGGCCTCGGCAATGGTCTGCCGCTGGTCCATATCCAGGAATGCGGTCGTCAGTACCTGCCGGGCCTGCTGCACCCATTCGTTGTTCCGGGGTGCCCGGAACCATCCGCGTCGACGGCCTGCCACGCCCCCGATGGTAGGAGAACCCGGTCGTTGGGGCGACAACGACGACGCGTTGTGGAAACCTGTCATCTGATAGTTGCTTCCGAGTGGTAGAGTTGACGATTCCCTACCCAAGACTTGGGAAAACCATTACTGTCGAGGCGGCGAAACCGACAAGCAGGACACACGGTTGGCCAAGAAACGCTTCAAACGCTTTACAACGGAAGGATTCCCGCAATGGGTGTCAGTTTGTCCAAGGGCGGCAACGTTTCACTGACCAAGCAGGCTCCGAACCTGGCCCAGGTGGCCGTCGGCCTCGGCTGGGACGTCCGGACCACCACCGGCACCGACTTCGACCTGGACGCCAGCGCCATCGCGACCGGCGCGGAGAAGAAGGCGCTGTCGGACAAGCACTTCGTGTTCTTCAACAACCTGCAGTCCCCGGAGGGCACCATCGTGCACACCGGCGACAACCTGACCGGTGAGGGCGAGGGCGACGACGAGGTCATCAATATCGACCTGGCGAACACCCCGCCGGCCATCGAGTCCATCTTCTTCCCGGTGTCGATCTACGACGCCGACTCGCGCGGCCATAGCTTCGGCCAGGTCCGCAATGCCTACATCCGGGTCGTGGACCGCGCGAACGGCGCCGAGCTGGCCCGTTACGACCTCTCCGAGGACGCGTCCACCGAGACCGCCATGGTGTTCGGCGAGCTCTACCGCAACAATGGTGAGTGGAAGTTCCGCGCGATCGGCCAGGGCTACGCGTCCGGCCTCGCGGGCATCGCTCGCGACTTCGGCGTCAATGTCTGAATCGAAGTCGATGTCTGAATCGAAGTCGATGTCTGAATCGAATAGGTAGCGACCCGAAGAGGGCTCGGTCGCACGAGCCCTCTTCGTGTGCCCGCCCGCTCCAGTCCCCGAACCCGGCACAACGAAAGGCCAGCTGCGGTGCGAATATTCGGCCTGTCCATCATCGTCACCGCACTGTCGCTGCTCGCGGCCCTGGTATACGGCGGTCCCACGGCACTGCTGCTGTGTGCCATCCTCGGCGTCCTCGAGGTCTCGCTGTCCTTCGACAACGCTGTGATCAACGCCAGCGTTCTGCAGGGGATGAGCGAGTTCTGGCAGCGGATCTTCCTCACCGTCGGCGTCGTCATCGCGGTTTTCGGTATGCGCCTGGTGTTTCCGCTGGCCATCGTGTGGATCACCGCGGGCCTCAACCCGGTTCGCACCTTCGATCTGGCCATGAACCCGCCCGCCGACGGAGCGCTCACCTTCGCCGACGGCAGCCCCTCCTACGAGAAGCTGCTCACCGACGCGCACCCGCAGATCGCGGCCTTCGGCGGCGCGTTCCTGCTGTTGCTGTTCTTCGACTTCATCCTCGAGGAGCGCGAGGTCACCTGGCTGGGCTGGATCGAACGCCCGCTGGTCAAGCTCGGCAAACTCGACATGCTCGCGGTGGTGCTCAGCCTGGGCGCCATTGTCATCGCGGCGGAATTCATCGCGGCCGACGACGACCGGTCCACCGTGCTACTGGCCGGCATCCTCGGCGTGATGACCTACATCCTGGTCGACGGGCTCGGCTCCCTGTTCCATGCCGAGGAACACGCCGACGAACAGACCGCCGCCGGACCCTCGGCCATCGTCAAGGCGACCGGCAAGGCGGGGTTCTTCCTGTTCCTGTATCTGGAAGTGCTCGACGCCTCGTTCTCCTTCGACGGCGTGATCGGCGCTTTCGCCATCACCTCCGACCCGATCCTGATCGCTCTGGGCCTGGGCCTGATCGGCGCCATGTTCGTCCGATCCATCACCGTCTACCTGGTGCGCAAGGGCACACTCTCGGAATACGTGTACCTCGAGCACGGCGCGTTCTGGGCCATCGGCGCGCTGGCGATCATCCTGCTCATCACCATCGGCGTCCACGTCAACGAGGTGATCAGCGGCCTGGTCGGCGTGGCCTTCATCGGAGCGGCGTTCATCACCAGCGTGACCCGCAACCGGCGTGAGACGGCCGAGTCCGACGAGGACGACGATGAACCCGCGGGCCTGGCGAACCCCACCACCGTCGGCTGATCCACCGAAACCGGAAAGCCCGCCACACCAGAGCGTGTGGCGGGCTTTCCGGTCACGAGGAGGGATTCACAGCATGCGGCGCGGCGCGGACATGTGCTTGGCGCGCCGCACCGAGACGCGTGACCACAGCTGCTGCTGCAACGCCAGGGTCAGCCAGCCCGCGAACGCCATCCCGGCGATGTTCACCAGCAGCTGCGCCGTACTGCCCCACACCGTCCCGCCGTCGGCGACAGCCACGCCGAGGGCGATATTGCCCGCCGCGGGCACCGTGGTCACCGAGATGAACACACCCGCCAGGCCCACCGACTTCGCGGAGGTGATGGACAGTACCCCCGCCGCACCGGCCACCACCGCGATGATGAACGACCACTTGTCGGGCGTGTAGATGAAACCGGTGGCCGGACGGGGACCGGTCACCTGGGCCAGCGTGAGCCAGCCCAGCGCGCGGGCGACGAGCGCCAGCAGGATGGTGATGCCGATGGCCGCCACGAAACCGATCACCAAGGTGCGCAGGGCCAGCCCCAGCAGTACGAAACGCCGACGCACCAGCGCGACCCCGAGCGCGGCGATGGGGCCGAACTCGGGGCCGAGCACCATCGCGCCGACGGTCAGGATCTGCGAGTCGGTGATGATGGCGATGCCGGCGATGACGGTGGCCATCGTGAGGAAGCTGAGATAGGTCCAGTTCAGCTCGGTGTCGTCGTACGCCCGCTGCGCCACCTCCGCCCACACCACCGCGTCGGCACTGCTGCCCGGCATGCGCACCTCGGCCTCGAAGCCGCTGCGCGACAACCAGGTTCCCACCTGCTCGATCTCGATACTGCCCTCCTGGTGCACCCGCAGATCGCGCAGCTTCTGCACCAGGTCGTTGGCGGCCTCGCGGGCGATCTGCGCGGTGATCAGGTCGCCGGGCGGGCGCAGCGCCACACCACGGAAGGCGACCAGCCCGGTCACCGCGTCATCGGTCTCGAGGACCTCGAGGACCTCGCCGGTCATGGCGGTGGGGGAGAGTATCCGCAGGTGCAGCATGCGCACAGTCTGCCGCGCGGAGGGGGCGGGCAGGTACCGGAAACGCGAAACCGCCGGGGTGTCATGGAATTCGCGCCATGACACCCCGGCCGGTCGCGGCGATCACACCCGCGCGGGCTGCGGCAGCGAGAAGCGTCGGCGGGCAGCCTCGGGCTCGGCCGGGGTGGAATTCGGCGCGGCGCGACGGGAGGCCAGGACCATGCCGATCAGTCCCACGCCCAGGCCCGCAACCGTCAATGGGCGCAACGGCTGATCGATGACCAGCCAGGCCATCACCGCGGTCACCGCCGGGATGGCGAAGAAGAAGCGGCCGACACGGGTGGTGTCCCAGCGCTGCAGCATGGTGTTCAGCAACAGGAACGCACCCATGGAATTCACCAGCACCATCCAGACCATGGATCCGGCGAAGCGAGCCGGGTCCGCGATGTGGAAGTCGCCGCCCGCCACGGCCATTGCGCCCGCGAAGGGCGCGCTGACCGCCACGTGCAGGGCAGTGCCGGCCCGCGGATCGATCGCGGGGGTGAAGCGCTTCTGGTACACGGTGCCGAGGCTGAGGCCGAGCAGGCCGACCACGCACAGCAGCAGGCCCACCAGCGAGAAGCTGGACTGATCGACCACCGCCAGGCCCACACCCAGACCGCCGACCCCGAAGCCCAGCCACTGCCGGGCGCTCACGGATTCGCCCAGGCCACCGGCGAATACGGCGATCACCACCGGGCTCAGACCCTGCACCAGGGAGATGACGGCGGCGGTGACGTGCTCGTGCATGGCGGTGTAGAAGGCCCCGAACTGCACCATCTGCATGAGCAGGCCCGCCACCAGCGTGTGCGCGAGGACCTTGCCGCGCGGCCAGACCGCCCGCGCCAGTAGGGCATACGCGATGAGCAGCAGGCCGGCGATGCCGAAGCGGGCGAACAGCACCAGCATGGGCGGCGCCGCGCCCACCCCGATGATGCCGGCGATGAAGGCGCTGCTCCACATGAGGATGAGGGCCGGCGGGCCCGCCACTTCGAAAAGCCGGTTGTCCATGATTCCTCCACGCCGCTAACCGGTTCAGGTGGTTATACCGTGACACCTCCTTGCATAACCTGTCAAGGGGGTTACCATGAAGACATGTCCACCTTCGCCGACCCGCACCTGTTCATCAGCGGCAATCTCGCGCTGAACTTCATCGGTACGGCTCAGGAACGACGCACCACCTTCATCGACCTGCTCACCAGCGACGACGAACTCGCCGAATGGATAACGGCGGCAGGCATCCTCGACACCGAGCCGGACTGCACCGGCGCCCTCACCCGGGCCGTGAAACTACGCGAGGCCACCTGGCGGCTGATGCTGGCCACCCTCGACGGCGAACCCGCCGCCGATGCCGACCGGCGACTCGTCAACCGGCACGCTCACGACAGCCCGCCCGAGCTCACCCTGCGCGCCGACGGCAGCGTGCACCGCAGCGGGACACTCGATTCCGCGCTCGCGGCCGTCGCACGCTCCGCCATCGAACTGCTCGGCAGCCCCGACCGGGACCGCATCAAGGAATGCGGGCGAGACGCCTGCACCCGCCTCTATATCGACACCTCACGCGGCGGTTCGCGCCGCTGGTGCGATATGGCCGTCTGCGGAAACCGGGCCAAGAGCAAGGCGTTCCGCGCCCGGAACACCGAGCCGGCCGGCTGACCGCGCCCGCGCCGTCACGAACAGGAAGAAGAACACCACCAGCAGCGCGGCCCGGCCCCACACCCCGATCTGCACGATGTTCTGCTCGAATCCGGCAGCATGGCCGGCACCCAGAGCATAGAAGTAGCGGAAGACGCCGATCCCGATGCAGGCATCCGCCATCAGGTAGGTGACGGTCAGACTCCACGGCACCTCCAGCAGCACCAGGAACGGGATCAGCCACAGCGTGTACTGCGGCGAATGCACCTTGTGGAACAAGAGGAATCCACAGAGCATGGCGCCGCTGACACCGATCCACGGATACACCCCCGCCAGCTGATACCGTCGCCAGCCCAGCCAGCAGGCCAGCACGAAGGACGCCAGCACCAGCAGCGGCGAGGCCGCCGACACCACGCCCTGGAACGTCGACTCGCCCTCGCTGGTCTGGGCGAACAACGGACGTAAACCCCAGTACCAGATGGAATTCGTGGTGATATCGGCCTGACGTAACTGCTGGAAGGTGATCGATGCACGCCAGCCGTCATAACCCGCCAGCGCGAACGGCAGATTGATCGCGACCACCGTGCCGACAGCGGTACCGGCCACCATGAGCGCACCGCGCACATCGAATCGCCGCTTCCGCAGCGGGTTTTCACCGAGCAGCACGTAGATCAGCAAGGGCAGCACGAAGATTCCGGGATACAGCTTGAAACAGAAGCCGATCGCCAGGAATACCGCCGCGGCTATCGCCCGGTCCCGCAGGGAATATCGCGTCAGCACGGTCATCACATAGAACGCGGCCACCGCGGTGGCCACCACCGGCAGTTCCCAATTGTGGAAGGCGTAGAGCACCAGGGGCGGACCGGCCGCCCACAGCAGCGCCGCCGGACCCGCCATCCGGGCCAGCAGATATGCGGTGAGCAGCGCGAACGGAGCCAGCAACAGCGCCGAGTGCAGCAGGAAATCCGCATCGGTGTGCGCGCCGATGCCGCCGATCCACATGAGCAGACCGCTCAGCACCGGATACTCGACCGCGCCGCCGGTCAACTGGCCATCGGGTGTGATGCCGCCGGTTATATACGGAAAGACATGCTCATCGATGCCACGGCCCAGCCATAGGTACTGAATATCGGAATAGCAGACATTCGAGTCCTTGATGGCATCGAAAATGGCGCTGCGACCCGACTCCTCGAACGGCCCGCCGGCACACCGCGCCTTGTTCACATACGCGATCAGCAAGGTGATCCCGCACACCAGCGTCGACGTGACCGCGATCATCGACCGGCCCGCCTCGCGGCGAGCGACCGCTGCGCTGGCGACGGGTCGGTTCGGCATGCGCACCACCATAGGTCTCTCTTCGGCGTGTCCGCGTGTTCAAGCTCGGGATCGGCCCGATTTCGCACGCCATGCCTATCTATCGCCCGGCCGCCACCGGCGTGAACACGCGAGCGAGAGCCTCGATACCCCGGCGCGGGGCGCCACGTTCCCTCATGTAGCCTTGTCGGGTTGCTGACGCAACGAACCCTCCTGCCCACGGACAGTCCGTGGGCCGTTCACAGTCCACAGGAGGTGATGAGGTCCGTGCGTCATTATGAAGTGATGGTTATTCTCGATCCGCAAATGGACGAGCGCACCGTCGGCCCGAACCTGAACAACATGTTGGGTGTTGTCGGTGCCGAGGGCGGCAAGGTCGACAACGTCGACATCTGGGGCCGCCGTCGTCTCGCCTACGAGATCGCCAAGCAGGCCGAGGGCATCTACGCGGTCGTCACGCTGACCGCCAAGTCCGAGACCGTCAGCGAACTCGATCGCCAGCTGGGCCTGAACGAGTCGGTGCTGCGCACCAAGGTGCTGCGCCTCGACAAGAAGTAGTCCAGTCCTCCCGCAACGTCGCTCGTAACCGTCGGTGCCTATCTCTAGGCTGACTGGCAAACCGTGCACCGAGCCCACGATCGGGCGTGCACGGGCGAGCGCATTGCGGACTGCACCGGAAAGCAGGAGGAACCATGGCCCAAGGCGACACGGTCATCACCGTCATCGGCAATCTGACGGCTGACCCCGAGCTTCGATTCACGCCCGCGGGAGCGGCCGTCGCGAACTTCACCGTCGCGTCGACTCCCCGTGTGTTCGACCGTAATACCAATGAATGGAAAGACGGCGAAGCGCTTTTCCTGCGCTGCAACATCTGGCGTGAAGCTGCGGAGAATGTGGCCGAGAGTCTGACCCGTGGCTCGCGAGTGATCGTGAGCGGACGGCTCAAGCAGCGCTCCTACGAAACCCGCGAGGGTGAGAAGCGCACGGTCGTCGAACTCGAGGTCGACGAGGTGGGTCCCTCCCTGCGGTACGCGACCGCGAAAGTCAACAAGACCACCCGTGGCGGTGGTGGCGGCGGCTTCGGCGGTGGCGGACAGGGCGGCGGCCAGCAAGGCGGCGGCTTCTCCGGTGGTGGCAGTGGTGGGGGTCGTGGCGGCCAGAGCGCCGGCGACGACCCATGGGGCAGTGCCCCCGCGGCCGGCTCCTTCGGGGGCGGCGCGATGGACGACGAACCGCCGTTCTAGACAACGGCTTTCCCCGGAATCCGCCCCGACGGCTGGGTTCCCGAAATTACGGAGTTGAAAGACCATGGCCAAAGCACCGGCACGCGAAAAGGTGCTGAAGAAGAAGGCTTGCACCTTCTGCAAGGAAGACAAGGCTGGCAAGAAGAACAACACGGCCGGCGCCAAGATCGACTACAAGGACACCGCGCTGCTGCGCAAGTACGTGTCCGATCGTGGCAAGATCCGCGCTCGCCGGGTGACCGGCAACTGCGTACAGCACCAGCGCGATATCGCTGTCGCCGTGAAGAACTCGCGTGAGGTCGCTCTGCTGCCTTACGTGTCCACCGCCCGCTGAGAAAGGAAGACACAGCAATGAAGCTCATCCTCACCGCTGATGTCGACAACCTCGGTGCGCCCGGCGACACCGTGGAGGTCAAGGACGGCTACGGCCGCAACTTCCTGCTGCCGCGCGGCCTGGCGATTGTCGCCACCCGTGGCGCGCAGAAGCAGGTCGAGGGCATTCGCCGGGCGCAGGATGCCCGCCGCGTGCGCGACCTGGACCACGCCAACGAGCTGAAGCAGGCCATCGAGGGCCTGACCGGCGTGTCGCTCGCGGTCAAGACCGCCGGCACCGGCAAGCTCTTCGGTTCGGTCACCGCCGCCGATGTCGCCGCGGCCATCAAGGCCGCCGGTGGCCCGGTCGTCGACAAGCGCAGCATCGAGCTGCCGAAGGCCCACATCAAGAGCACCGGTAAGCACGGTGTCGTGGTGCACCTGCACCCGGATGTGATCGCCAAGGTCGACCTGCAGGTCACTGCCGCCGAGTAATTCGGTTTGTCGGAGGTCGCCTCAGCTGTGGGGCGGCCTCCGATTTTCTTTGTTCGATTCTTCTGTTTGCCGAATATTTGCTTATTGCGTGTCAGGTGTACCGGGGCGAGGTGTCGGTATGCAGAATTCGCGGTGTTCGCCCGAGTTGTGGATTGCCCAGCAAACCAACCATTCTCGTTGTGCGACAGGTCACAGACGTGAGATCGTTCGTTCACCCAACACGCCCGGACGTTACCGTCCAGCGACACGCCGCACCGAATTGATCCACAATTACACACAATGCGAATTCGGCCACTACCAGCGCATTGATTGACCACATCGACTGTTGTCCCCAAGTTTTCCACAGGGGGTGCACAACAGTTGGTGAACAATACCCACGTTGTCCACAGGTGTGTACACAGCTCGGTTTGGCGGGTCACCGTCCGGTCGCCTAGGTTCGCATTCGATGTCGTGACCACTGCCCGGACGACACGACTCCGTGTATCCAGCGCCCACCACCACGGGTTTGCCACCGCGCCTGTACAACTCGGCGTGGCGGCGCCGCGTGGTGGACCGAACCTGTCGGTGCGCAGGCGTACAACGGTCATGGACTCGTTCCGGGCGCGAGGAGAGAGGACGGTCGAGCCCATGGCAGTCATCGACGATCGCGGCCACGACGATCACGGGCCCGACTATCCCGACGCCCCCGGCGAGGATTTCGGCCGTCAGCCACCCCACGACATGGCCGCCGAGCAATCCGTCCTGGGCGGCATGCTGCTGTCCAAGGACGCCATCGCCGATGTCGTGGAGGTCATCCGCCCCGGCGACTTCTACCGCCCCGCCCACGCGGCCGTCTACGACGCCATCCTCGACCTCTACGGCCGCGGCGAACCGGCCGACCCGGTGACGGTGGCGGCCACCCTCGACCGCCGAGGCGAGCTCAAGCGCATCGGCGGAGCCCCGTATCTCGTCACGCTGACCCAAACGGTCCCCACCGCGGCCAATGCCGGCTACTACGCCGAAATCGTTGCGGAGAAGGCGATCCTGCGCCGCTTGGTGGAGGCGGGCACCCGAATCGTCCAGTACGGCTACGCCGGCGCCGACGGCCAGGACGTGGCCGAGGTCGTCGACCGCGCCCAGGCCGAGCTCTACGACGTCACCGAACGCCGCTCCAGCGAAGACTTCGCCCCCCTCACCGACATCCTCCAGCCCACGATGGACGAACTCGACTCCATCGCCTCCCGGGGCGGCATCTCCCTCGGCGTCCCAACAGGTTTCACCGAACTCGACGAAATCACCAACGGCCTCCACCCAGGCCAGATGATCATCGTCGCGGCCCGACCCGGTGTCGGAAAGGCACTTGCTCTCGATACTCCGCTGCCCACGCCGGACGGCTGGACCACCATGGGTGAGGTCCGGGTTGGCGACGAATTGCTCGATGCTCAGGGCCGGGCCACACGGATCGTGGCCGCCACCGAGGTGATGGCCGGCCGACCCTGCTACGAGGTCGAATTCTCGGACGGCACAGTGATAGTCGCCGACGAACAGCATCAATGGCTCACCGAGACCCGCTCCTCGCGCCGGTCTGCGCAGCAAGCCGCCACCGGCCAGAACCGGTACCGGAACCAGAAGACTTTCGCCGAGATCCGTACGACCGCCGAAATCGCGGCCACCGTGCGCTGCGCGACCGCGGATCGACGGCTCAACCACTCCGTGGTGAACACCGAGGCACTGCAATTACCCGGGCGCGAGTTGCTCGTACCCCCGTACACGCTGGGCGCATGGCTCGGCGACGGCAGTTCTGCGTGTGCACAGCTGACCACGGCTGATCCCGAGATCATTCATCGGATCGAGAACGAGGGAATCCTTGCGACGCACTCGGATTCCGCGCCGCTGCGATACAGCCTGCGGCTGCCCGAGGATGCACCGATCGAGCCGCGTGATTGCATTGTCTGCGGTGCGGAGTTCATTCCGTTCACCAGCGAAGTCCGCACGTGCGGCCGATCGTGCGGCGGCAAGGCTCGTTTCGTCTCGGATCCGGTACCCGCCCCGACCTGCCCGCAATGTGGCGGCCCGTCCATCGGGCTCCGCCTGTGCCCGTCCTGCCGTAATGCGATCGGCAGTGTGCAGGCTCGCCTGCGCGCCCTCGGTGTGCTCGGCGACAAGCACATCCCCCTCGACTACCTACGCGCTTCCGAGGCACAACGACGGGCCCTGCTGGCCGGCTTGCTCGATACCGACGGCAACGTCACCAATGGCGGGTCTGTCCAGTTCTCGGTGACCAACCCGCAGCTGGCCCGGGACACCGAAGAGCTGATCGTGAGCCTCGGCTACCGCTGCCAACTGTCGACCAAGCGAGTCCGAGGCCGCACCGAGGCGACCTCGACCGCTTACACGCTGACCTTCGCCACCGAGGACGAGGTCTTCGGGCTGAGCCGGAAAGAGCTGCTGCACAAGCTGCGTCGCGGCGCGACCGACACGGCCCGTTGCGGCTCCCGCTTCATCGTCGACGTCCGCCCGATCCCATCGGTCCCGGTCCGCTGCGTAGAAGTGGCGAACTCCGACCATCTGTACCTTGCCGGCCGCTCCATGATCCCCACCCACAATTCCACGCTGGGAATGGATTTCATGCGCAGCTGCTCCATCAAGCATGGTCTGGCCAGCGTCATCTTCTCCCTGGAAATGAGCCGCACGGAAATCGTCATGCGCCTCCTATCCGCGGAAGCGAAAATCAAACTGGGCGATATGCGTTCGGGCCGCATGAGCGACGACGACTGGACCAAACTCGCCCGCCGCATGAGCGAGATCAGCGAAGCGCCACTGTTCGTCGATGATTCGCCGAACCTGACGATGATGGAAATTCGGGCAAAAGCCCGACGGCTCAAACAACGCCACGACCTACGCCTTGTGGTGGTGGACTACCTTCAGCTGATGACCTCCGGCAAGAAGGTCGAATCCCGCCAGCAAGAAGTCTCGGAATTCTCGCGAAGCCTCAAACTGCTGGCCAAGGAACTCGAAGTTCCGGTCATCGCGATTTCACAGCTGAACCGTGGTCCGGAACAGCGAACCGATAAGCGCCCCATGGTCTCCGACCTTCGCGAATCGGGCTCGCTGGAACAGGACGCGGATATGGTTATCTTGTTGCATCGCCCCGATGCATTCGAACGCGATGACCCTCGCGGCGGTGAAGCGGATCTCATTCTCGGCAAACACCGAAACGGCCCTACCGCAACGATTACCGTTGCGCACCAGCTGCATTTGAGCCGCTTCGTCGATATGGCCCGAGGCTAGCCACCCGTGTAGGGTCTCAAAATGCGTGGCCAAATCTCAAAATGATTGGCCACTCGATGGCCAATTGGCCACCATTTTGAGACAGATTCCACTCCGCCGCTGCGCCAGGGGGTCGCGTCCCGCCTAACGAGACGCTCCCGCGTCGGGTGCGGTGGCCTGCGCATGGCGCGCCGGGCCGACCAGGCGAGCTGCCGGATCCGCGGATTCTCTGCGGGCGGGTTTTCGAAATTCGGTGGTGTGACGAGCATTGCGGCGCGAATCGGGCGGCTGGGTTGCTGCGCCCAGTGCACGAGGGTGAGAAAACCCGCGCTGTGGGCGACCAGCACGACCTCGTCGAGGATGGTCGAGACGGTGCCCCCGTCATGCCGAGCAAGATACGGTCTCACATCTGATGCCAGGGCCGGAGATCGCCCCGAGTTGAAAAAAGTGCCCCTGATCAGTCTTCATGTACCAGTGGCACCATCTTTACCACCACCCTGCATTCGGTATGCGCCTCTAATCTGTTGCAGTCCAATGGATTACGGCAGGGATCAGCCATGGGCGAGGGCAGGGAGCACGGACGGACGTGGTAGCTGCGTGCGCAACGACTCTGGTTACCGTCGCGTCTGGTTCACTGCACGAACGGCGTGTGTGTCCCACTTGGTGGGGGCGCAGCCGAATTGGGTGTGGAACCATCGCGAGAAGGCGCTGAGTTCGGAGAATCCCAGATCGGCGGCGATTTCGCTCATGGTCCGATCTTGTCGCGCGACGTATCGTTGCGCCAGCTCGATCCGGACGGTCTCCAGGATCGAGGAGAAAGTTTCGCCGGTTCGGGCGAGATGCCGGTGCAGGGTGCGGCGGTCCATGCCCAGGCTGCGGGCGACCTGGTCTGCCGAGCACCGTCGAGTCGGCAGCAAGGATTCGATCACGAGTCGCACCTGATCGGCTGTCGTGTCGCCCGCGATGGCAAGCGATTGCAGATATTGGCGGGTGTAGGGGCGCAGGAGCGGGTCGGCCAGGGGGTTGGTGGCGTCGAGGTCGCGGGCGTAGAAGACGATGCCATCGTATTCGCAGCCGAAATCGATGGTGTCGCCGAGCATCCGATGGTAGATGTCGACGTCTGCGGGGGCCGGGTGAGTGAAGCACACCGTGACGGGGTTCCAGTCCTCGTGCAGGAGATCGCGCAGGATCCGGCAGGTCGCGGCGACCGACAGATCGACCGCCTGCCGTCCGAAAGTGGCGCCCGGTGCTGGGAGTACGCGTATCGTGGCCAGGCCGTTGACCTCGGTCAAGCGGGTATGGAGGGCTTCGTTGTGCAGGTTGCCGTGGCGCAGCAGGACTTCGAGCGCGCTGCGGACATCGGGTTCTTCCCGGGCGACCAGGCCGAGCGGACCCAGGGTTCTTATGCTGCGCGCGGCGGCCAGTCTGAGCCCGAAGTCTTCGCATGTGGTTTCGGCGGCCGATAGTTCCAGTAGCCGGTTGATGGCCTCGGCCGAGACCCAGCCGGCGGTATTGGCGACTGCGGCGGGATCGATCCCGATGGTGCGCATGAGTGGTTGCGGGTTGAGTCCGAGTGACAGGGCCAGGTCCACATAACCGTCCAACACGGCGCTACGCACCATCAGCATTCTGGCGATACCTCCTGTCCCAAATAATCAAACATATGACCCCTTAAGTCAAGTTCCTATGCCTTCTCGGCGATAGCGTGTCCTGCATCACGCCGTAAGGAGCGGCGGTGCACCGCAGGAGTTGCTTTGACTATCTCGCCACCGAGGCCGTCCACGCCGGTCGTCGATCACATGCGTGCCAGCGGTACCTGGAATCCGCTGTGGGACAACCTGTATGAGTGGGACCCGGAGTGGACCGAGCAGTTCATGACGATGGGGTCCACTCCGATCCGGCGGGGAGTATTCACCCCGCAGTTCGTCGAACTGCTCAGCATCGCCATCGATGCCGCGTGCACCCACATGTACTCCCCGGGGGTACGCCGGCACATCCGGGCCGCGCTCGAGCTCGGTGTTACTCGCCAGGAGATTCTCACCGTCCTGGAAATGGTCAGTGTGCTCGGCATCCACGCCTGCAACATCGGCGCGCCGATCCTGGCCGAGGAGCTCGAAGCATTCGAGCGCCGGTCGCGAGACCGCAGCGAAGACCGATCCGAACAAACCAACTGATTTCCGAACGAAACCAACTGAAAGGACCCGATCATGCATTATCTCGACGATTCGCTACTACCGGAGAACCAGGAGAAACTGGTCATCCAGGTAGCGCCGTACGGCCCGGAATTCCTGCCCGGAGATTCCGACGACATTCCGGTGACGATGGACGAGCAGATCCAGAAGGCGGTGGACTGCTACAACGCGGGCGCACAGGTGCTGCACGTCCACGTGCGTGAAGCCGACGGTCACGGGTCGAAGCGGCTCGAGCTGTTCAACGAGATGCTGGGCCGCCTGCGTGAGGCGGTGCCGGAGATGATCCTCCAGGTCGGCGGTTCGATTTCGTTCGCTCCGCCGGAGGGCGGCGATCAGGCGAAGTGGCTGGATTACGACACCCGCCACCTGCTGGCCGAGCTGGATCCGAAACCGGATCAGGTCACCATCGCCATCAACACCAGCCAGATGAACGTCATGGAGTTGCTGACCGATGACGACGTCGCGGGCACCTCGCTGCAGAACCCGGTGCTGCAGAAGGCCTATCGCGACATGGTGGTCGAGGCCGGGCCGGAGTTCTACCTCGAGCATCTGCGTCGGCTGACCGCCGCCGGCATCCAGCCGCATTTCATGCTCGGCTCGGTGCATCAGCTCGAGACCGTCGAACGGTTGATCCGCAAGGGCCACTACACCGGCCCGCTGGTGCTGAATTACGTTGCCATCGGCGGCGGCGCGGCGGGCCTGCATCCGGCCGACCTGCTCGAGTTCATCCGCCGCACCCCGGACGGCGCGGTGCTGACCATCGAAACGATCATGCGCAATGTCACCCCGATGTGCACCATCGCGATCGCGCTGGGCCAGCACGTCCGAGTCGGCATCGAGGACAACCTGTGGGGCCGCAAGGGCGAGCGACGCACCTCGGTCGAACAGGTCGAGCAGATGGTCCGCATCGCCGACGAACTCGGCCGCGATGTCGCCTCCTGCAAGGAGGCGCGCGACATCTACCTGTTCGACGAGGTCTACACCGACACCGACGACGCGCTGGCCAAGATCGGATACCCGCCCAACCGCAAGCCGGGCCAGCTCGGCTTCCTCCACCACGCCTGATTCCCCCGGGCAGCGTGCGGCTGTAGAGCGCGGTGCGCCGCGCGCTGCCTTCTTTTCCCTTCACTGGTAGACCGGCCGCGCTTACCCGGTCACTGCACAGTTCCGCCAGGCTCGAGGAAGCGCCATGGATCTTCACACCACGCCCGCAGACCCCACCGCGGGTGTATCGAATGCCACACGTCGCCGCTCGCGGATCTTTCCGTGGGTCGTGTTCGCTCTGACCTTCGGGCTGCTGCTGTCGGACTACATGTCCCGGCAGGTCCTCCCGGCCGTGTTCCCTTACTTGAAAACGCAATGGGGACTGTCGGATTCGCAGCTGGGCGCGCTCACCAGCGTGGTCGCGTTGATGGTTGCGTTGGGCACGGTGCCGCTGTCGCTGCTGGCCGACCGCTGGGGACGGGTGCGCAGCTTGTTGATCATGGCGACCTTCTGGAGTGTCGCCACCGTGCTGTGCGCATGCGCCGGCAACTTCGGCCAGATGCTGGGCGCTCGTTTCCTGCTCGGGGTCGGTGAGGCCGCCTATGGCAGCGTCGGCGCTGCCGTGGTGGTCAGCGTCTTCGCCCCGCGGCTGCGGGCCACGGTCAGCGGGGCATTCCTCGCCGGTGGTTCCTTCGGCTCGGTCCTCGGAATCGCACTGGGCGGGGTGATCGCCCGCCACATCGGATGGCGCTGGACCTTCGTCGCGATGGCGGTCTTCGGTCTGCTGCTGGTGGCGGCGTTCCGGCTGCTCGTGACCGAACGCGCCCTGCAACGCCATCACATCGCTGATGACACCACTACGCAGCAGGACTCTGCGCCAGGCGTGCGGGCGCCGTTGTCGAGCCTGTTCGCCACGGTGTCGGTGTGGTGCGTCTATCTGGCCGGGGGACTGCAGCTGTTCGTGTCGGCGGTGCTGATGGCCTGGCTGCCCAGCTTCTTCAACCGCTCCTACGGGATGGCCCCCGATCGCGCCGGTCTCACCGCTGCGGTGTATGCGCTGTTGATCGGCGTCGGCATGATCGGCTGCGGCATGATCGCCGACCGGGTCGCCCGCGCCGAACCTGCTCGCCTATGGAGCATCGTGGCGGTGTATTGCGTGATATCGCTCGTCGTGCTCATGGTCGCTTTCAGTCTGCCCATCGGACCGGCGCAGCGGATCGCGCTCGGTATCGGGGCGCTGTTCTGCGCCGGTTCCACTGGTGCGATCTCCTCGTTGGTCATCAATCTCACTCATCCGAGTCTGCGTGCTACCGCGTTCGGAACGGCCGTGTTGTTCAACAACGTTTTCGGTTTGGCGGCCGGTCCGCTGGTCGTCGGCGTCCTCGCCGACCACTACGGGCTGCCCACCGCACTACGACTGGTGCCACTGGCCTACCTCGGCGTCCTCGCCGTCGCGGTCCTCGGTAGACGCGCCCACCCCGCCGGCCTGCGCGGACCGGCTCGGTCGCAGACGGTCTCGCCATCGGCTCGACCGGTCCAGCCCGCCGACTCGTAACCGTCCGGCCGCCTGGTCACCGTCCACGACTCCAGTCAAAGGTCTGTCATGCTCAATCTGTCTGTGCTGCTGGAAGATTCAGCTCGCAACCACCCCGATCGCGACGCGGTCGTCGCCGCCGGTGATCGCCTCACCTACGCCCAGGTGGACGCCGTAGCCAACCAGGTCGCCAACCTGCTGGTCGCCCGTGGCATCGAGCCCGGTGACAAGGTCGCGCTGTCGTGTCCCAACCTGCCGTGGTTTCCGATCATCTACTACGGCATCCTCAAAGCAGGCGCGGTCGTGGTCCCGCTCAACATCCTGCTCAAGGACCGCGAAATCGCCTACCACCTCGACGATTCCGACGCCAAAGCCTACTTCTGCCACGACGGCACTGCCGACCTGCCGATCGGCGACTACGGCCGGGCCGGCTTCGACCAGACACCCGGATGCCAACACCTGTTCCGCATCGACACCCCCGCCCCCCGCCACGACGGCACCGCCGACGGCCTGGCAGCGCAATTGGATTCCCAGCCCACCGAGTTCGCCACCCGAGTCCGGGAAGCGACCGATACCGCGGTGATCCTCTACACCTCGGGCACCACCGGCAAACCCAAGGGCGCCGAACTGACCCACGCCAACATGCTGCTCAACGCGTTCACCGCGAACCGGCAGTTCGACAGCCACCCGACCCGGCACGACCGGCATCTGGTGGTACTACCGCTGTTCCACACCTTCGGTCAGACAGTGAATATGAACGCCGGATTCTCCGTCGCCGCAACCCTGGTACTACACCCTCGTTTCGACGCCGCCGCCGCGCTGGCGCTGATGCGGACCGAGCAGATCACCGTGTTCGCCGGCGTTCCCACCATGTACTGGGGCCTGCTCAACGCCCTCGGCGACACCGGAACCATCGACATCGACGCCATTGCCGGGCACATGCGGCTGGCCCTCTCCGGCGGCGCCGCATTACCGGTGGAGATCCTCACCCGATTCCGCCAGCAGTTCGGCATCGACATCATGGAGGGCTACGGCCTCTCGGAAACCGCCCCGATGGCCTTGTTCGGCAGCCTCGAGCACGGTCCGCGCCCCGGCTCGATCGGGACACCGGTGTGGGGAGTGCAGGCCCGGCTGGTCGACGAGGACTGGAACACCCTCACCGGCAGCCATGTCGTCGGCGAGATCGCCGTACGCGGCCACAACGTCATGAAGGGCTACTACAAGCGGCCCGACGCCACCGCCGAAGTCATGCGGGACGGCTGGTTCCGCACCGGCGATCTGGCCCGCCGCGACTCCGACGGCTGCTACCACATCGTCGATCGTGCCAAGGACCTGATCGTGCGCGGCGGCCTCAACGTCTATCCCCGCGAGATCGAAGAAGTCCTCATGACCCACCAGGCGGTGTCCCTGGCCGCGGTCGTCGGCATCCCGCACGAGAGCCACGGCGAGGAAATCAAGGCCTACATCATCCCCGCCCCCGGCGCCGAGCCGACCGAAGACGCCCTCATCGCCTGGGCCAAAGACCAGATGGCCGCCTACAAATACCCCCGCCACATCGAATTCGTCCAGACGCTGCCGATGACCGCCACCGGCAAGATCCTCAAACGCGAACTCCGCACCCACAACTGAACCCGCATCCACCACGCGGCGTCCGGCGGCGGTGCCGACAGCAACAACACCCGAGGAGATCACCATGACGTTGTCCGACAAGACCGCCGTCATCACCGGTGCCGGCCAGGGATTGGGCAAGGCGATCGCGCTGGCACTGGCCCGCGCCGGGGCCGACATCGTCGCCTGCGACATCCAGGACGACAAGCTGGCCGATCTCACCGAGGAGATCCATACGCTGGGCCGGGCCTGTCTGCCTGTGCGCTGCGATGTCTCCGATCGGGTCGCGGTGGACCAGATGTTCGCCGAGGCCGCCGACTGGTTCGGCACAGTGCACATCCTGGTCAACAATGCCGCCATCGTGCCGTCCTCACCCGAGGACACCGAGCGCCGCAACCTGCACTACGCCTACCTGACCACTCCCATCGGACGCCGCTCGCTCGGCATCACCAGCAGCCTCACCGACGAGGACTGGCTCAAATGGTGGGATGTCAACGTCCACGGCGTGTTCTACTGCACCCGCGCCGCGCTGCGCTACATGGAACCACAGCGCCACGGCCGCATCGTCAATATCAGCTCCATCGCCGGTATCTCCGCCGCCAGCGCGCACAGCCCCGGTTACTCGGCCGCCAAGGCCGCCGTGGCCAGCCTCACCAAAACCGTCGCGCTCGACGTCGCCGGAGCGAACATCCTGGTCAACGCCATCGCCTGCGGCGGTGTGCTGACCCCGCCGTTCCAGGAATACCTCGATAACGCCACCCCCGAACAGAAGAACAGCCTCTACCAGATGATCCCCGTCGGCCGCCTGGGCACCCCCGAGGAGTACGCCTCCCTCGCCGTGTACCTCGCCGGCGACGACCACTATCTCACCGGTCAGATCATCAGCCCCAACGGCGGAGCTGTCATCTGACACCGCGCCCGCCAGCAAGCCCGCAAGTTCCCTGGAGCAGCACCATGAAGCACACCACCGCACCGGTCGTCGTGATCGTCCCCGGCCTCGGCGATCATGGCGACGACCACTGGCAGAACCAGCTCGCCGCAACACTTCCCGGCACCCGCACCGTGCGCCGGCCACCGGGCGACGCGCGACTGAACCGCGACGCCTGGGTTACCGCACTGGAGACCACCCTGCGGGAGATACCGCAGCCGGTCGTGCTGGTCGCGCACAGCGCCGGTGTGCTCACCGCCGTGCACTGGGCCCAGCACCCCACCCGCGACATCGACGCAGCCCTGCTGGTCACACCACCGGACTTCGAAACCCCGCTGCCGGACGGCTGCCCGAGCCCCGACGAGTTCACCCGCCATGGTTGGAACCCGATCCCACGCCGGCAGTTGCCGTTCCCGAGCATCCTCGCCGCCAGCAGCAACGACCCGCTCGCCGCTCGCCGCCGCGTCGCTGGCCTGGCCGAAGCCTGGGGCAGCCGCCTGGTCGACCTCGGCCCCGTCGGACACCTCGACCCTGCCGCCGGTTACGGGCCATGGCCTCGGGCCGAACAACTACTCCACGAACTCACCGCCACCGCCGACATGTAATCGGACACCCCCGAAGACGGCCTACCCGAAGCTGTCGGCACCGGAAACGCCACAACGGCGAGCCTTCGTCACATCACGCTGTCCGCGTTGGCTGCTTCAGCCTGGCCGAGAACGAACTGTCATGGCGCCAGCCGGGTTTCGCGTACCCTCGCCGAGGCTTCATGCTTCGGTGTCGACCACCTGTGCGCTCAGGCAGCGTTCGAGGAGCTGATCGGTGGCGGCTTCCTGGGCGTCCGAAACCGGCGGTACCACTACCTGGACCGAGGCCAGCCAGGCCGGAAAAGTGCCGCGGTGGTGTTCGACGAGGTGTGCGACCGCACGATCGACGCTGTCGATGATGCTGCGGTGCACCATGACCGGCCGATCTGTGAATCCGCCGAGCGGCGTGAGGATTTGAGCGTGGCATACGGATGAGTTTCGATCCGAACGCGACACGAACATGTTGGAGATGGCGCCGGAACCATCGCGTCCGGCGATGCCACCACGCCGGCACCTAGCACCACCGACGAGCTCGAATCATGAACAAGCGCCGCCCATCCCACGCCCCTGTTGAACCCCGCATCCTCTCCGATGCCGTCGCCCACAAGCTGTTCGGAAGGCTCCTCGACGACCACGACGCCGCCCGGGGACCATCAGCATGCTCGCCACCTTCTGTCCCGGAAAGTCAAAAATCCGACCCGGATTGTCAAGATCTGAATCGTTTTCCTGCCTTATCGTGTCCTGCATCACGTCGCTAGCCAACGACTATCACACTGCCGATTACCGCGGCCAGCAAGATCCTCGAACGGCTGACTCCGCGTCCAACTCTGAAGCCACACACCGCGTGGTGCCTGGCGACCATGCCGACAGCACAACATACGTGAGGAGATCACCATGACATCGCCCGACAAGACCGCCGTCCTCACCGGCACCGGTCAGGGACCCGGCAAGACGATGGCGCCCGCCGGCGCAGGAGTCATCGTGTGCAATATCCAGGACGACAAGCTGGGCCGGGCCTGTCTGATGGTGCACCGCGACGTCTCCGATCGGGTCGCGGTGGATTGGGTGCCAGACGAGCTGCCGATCGGTTCGGCACCGGGCACATCGTGGTCAACAACGCCGGTTTCAAACCCTCGACACCGGCCGACATCGCACGCCGCAACACGCGACTTCGCCGGTCAGATCTTGCGCCCCAACAGCGCTATCCGACACTGCGCCCGAGGCAGGCGCGCGTGTTTTCTGTAGCAGCACGCCCCGGATTTCGAAACCCCCGTTTAACCGGATTACGCCGACAACGGCCTACCCGATGCTCCACCTCCCTGAGAGCACAGTCCCGGACGGGGCTGTGCCGATCTCACCGATGAAGTTGAGGAACACCATGAAGATGAGGAAAACCGCTGCGACCGCAATCCTCGCGGCAACAGCCATCGCTATCACCACCGCCACCGCGAATGCCGCACCCCAACCCGGCGACCAACCACAAGACGCTGTGCACTACGAGGTGCACCGCGACGGCGGTTCCGCCGTCCTCACCACCACCGACGGCAAGCTGAAAATCATCGACGACCAACTGGTCCTCACCGACCACAACGAGCAGCCAGTCGCCGCCATCCCGCTCACCTACCAGATGGACAACACCGCTCACCCCATCGACGCGCACATCGACGGCACCACAGCCACCCTGACGCCGTCGAAAGACAACCCCCGGCCGGTCCAGGCCGTCAGCCGCGACCAGATCATCCCCGTCGACAAAGCCGCGCAGATCGCCGAATCAGTCAACCCGCGCGACGCACAAGCCCTCGGCACCTTCGCCCAGCGAGTCACGATCGGCGCCGGCGTGAGCGCCATTCTCGGCGCGGTACTCGGCGGCGGAATCGGCTGTCTGGTCGGCGGCGCAGCCGGCGCCGTGCTGAGCAGCCCGGTCATCGTCTTGCTGGCGCCCTTCGTCGGCGCCACCATCGCAGGCTGTGTCCTCGGCGCTGCCACCCTCGGCGCGGTCGGCTCGATGGCCGGCCTCATCTTCGCGGGCGGACCCATCACCCTGTTCGCCGCCTTCCAATACTTCTCCACCATCCTCACTCCCTGCCCGCCCGACGTCCCCGCTTGCAAAGATCCCCTCGCCCCCGCGGCACCCGCGAAATAGGAACCACTCACACGCATCGAGGATCTCCGTGTCGATCACCGGGAACGGCCCGTCACGATAAGACAGACCGAGGCGTTGGGATGATCACCCTCATGCCCAACGCCGGCGGCCCGAAATACCTGGCCCACGGCACGCTGCCGCCGACCCGGGACATCGGGCAACCTGGTCTGGTGCTGCCCGGCAACCGCGTGGCCGGGCAGCACCGGGCCGAACCCACAATCACGAGATCAGCGGCGCCCCAGGAGAGTACGCCGCCATGAGACGATCGTCGGCACGAGAGCAGGACAAGCGATAGCGGGTGCTGCGCTGACATCATTCGGTTGGAAGCTGCGCGGTCGAGCAGGGCCGTCCCGCTCAGCAGCTCGCAGCGCATGCATCCAGGGCACTCCCGCCCTGCCCGGCGCCTCGAACACCGGCGGGAACATCGAACTCAAACCGCCCCTCGGCCTCGTCGAAACTGTTGATCCCTGCCGAGGGGGACCGACGAATTCGGGTCTCGCATAAATGACCAGTCATCCCCGTGACCAGCGCTATATACCGGATCTCGAAGGGGGACAAGTACATTCGATCGCTCTCAGCGGGCTACGCAGATGGTCTCAGGTTGCGTCCATGGAACGCCGGCGCCAGTACCGCCGCCGATCACAAGCAGCCCCTGGCCGCCGCCCTGCCGCAGCTGCCGTTCCGGCCCGGTCACACCGGATCTGCCGAAAAGTGCTGGTGCGCAGGCTTAAATGGACAGAGAAACACCTCGGGAAATGCTGCGGCCAAGCCCAGCAAGCAGGCACTGTTTCGCGAGTCCAACGGAGCCTCACCACTTTCATCACGTGACGAAAACTCGGGGGTCCAAGTCCACTGCAGGAAGCGCAGTTTGGGCCGGATGTGCGACACCTGCAATCGGCAGATCAGCGCGCTACTGCCAAGCCTGAAAGAATGGCCATCTTTTTGAGACAGATCGCAATGGCCATGTTGTGAGACAACTTCCAAAGCTGTAGGTCGGAGCTTCGGCGTTGGCCATGAATTTTGAGACCCCACAGAGGTCGTTCGACTGTTTGCTGGCGTCGGTCACACCCCCGCTGTCCTGTGCCAGTCGATCTTGCTCGTTGTCAATCGATCTTGCTCGATGGCACGTTTCTGCCAGTGCAGTTTGCTCGGCTACCTTGGGGGGTGGGGGTTGGCGATCGTGGCCTCGACCGGCGAGCGGAATCTCGCGTGCTCCAACATCCGCTCATGCCGATGAGCGAGTGCATTCCAGCACTCAGTAGGCGGCATGTTGTGCAGCTTCTGTAGGTTGAGGCCTGCGAGTTTGAGCGTGACGAAGGAGTACGACGGGGTGGGTGTCAAGAAGATCGAGCGTTTGAGCCCGCTGATCGGCGATGCCGTGGGTATCGCGCTTGCGCCGTTCGGGTTCCGCCGAGACGAATCGGCCGAGGAGCCGACGCTGTCAAGTTTCGTGCGTCCTGTTGTCGAAGTGCCCAATCTGCTCGCTCAGATCAAGGTGAACGTCGTGCCCGGCAAGCAACTTGCTGGCGGTGTGCGGTTCTCGGGTCACGCCAGTATCAGGTCTGACATCGTCGGCCAGCTGACAACAGATCTGCCCGACGAAGCGAGCCTCGATGACTGGGATCCGGTATTCAACGCATCAATCGACATGGTGGGATTCGGGGCACTCGCTCGTCTGAGCGGTCCCCGATGACGAGACCATCCGGGAGTAGAGCCAGGTGATTTCGTTCCGTGTTCAGTTGGTCCCGCAGGCCACTGGGTGGTGGGTGTGGGTGCAGGCCGCAGAATACTCGGCCGGTGTCAGGTAGCCCAGCGCCGAATGCCGGTGCCGCCGATTGTGGTCGGCCTTGAAATCGCCGATCACCACCCGCGCTTCGAGCAGGCTGGTCCAGTGGTTGCGGTTGAGGCACTCGGTCCGCAACCGGCGGTTGAATGATTCGACGAACCCGTTGTTCCAGGGCGTGCCCGGTGGAATGTAGGAGATCCCGACCCGGTCCGCGCAAAATCGTTGCAGGGCAGCCGAAATCATTTCCGGACCGTTGTCCATCCGCAGTACCCTCGGCGGGCCGCCGGTCGCGATGAACACTTTCTCCAGCTCGGCGACGAGCCGCTCGGCGGTGATCGAGCGTTCCACCACGTGCAACAGGGATTCGCGGGTGTGTTCGTCGATCATCGAGGCGATCTTCACCGCCCGACCGTCGGTGGTGGAGTCGAACTGGAAATCCAACGCCCACACCACTTTCGGGGCATCGGCCTCCACGGGTGGGATCGAGGAAACCCCGGCCCGTTTGCGGGGATGGTGTTGCCGGACCTGCAGGCCCTCCTCGCGCCAGAGCCGATGGACCTTCTTGATGTTGGCCCCTGAGCCTTCATCGAACCGCAGGGCAGCCCAGGCTCGCCGGAATCCGTGCCGGGGATTTTTGACCGCGTACGAGCGCAGCCAGGCCCGCAAAGCGGCATCCGGATCGGTCGTGGTGTCCTTGATCGGCAGCCGCCGATAGGTTGACCGCGCCAGCCCAACAACCTTGCATGCCAACCGTTCTGACATGCTCTTGCATTCGCGCAGCATGTCCACGGCGCGGCGCTTGGCCGCTGGGCTCAGAATTTTCCCCGAGCGATCTCCCGCAGCGCGTCCTTTTCCAGCTCGGCGTCCGCGAGCAGCCGCTTCAGGCGGGCGTTCTGCTCACGCAGCTCTTTGAGCTCCTTGGCCGCGTCGGTGTCAACGCCGCCGTACTGGCGGCGCCAGTTGTACAACGTGGCCGCCGACACGCCGATCTCGGCGGCGGCTTCCTCGCCTGTCTTCCCGGCGGCGGTCAGCTCGTCGGCACGGCGCAGCTTCCGCACGATGTCCTCCGCGGAATGCCGCTTGCGTCCTGCCATGTCGATCAGTGTCCCTTCTCGGCCCTCACCAGGCCAAACAGGAGTCTCAATGAGGATGTCAAGCCGCAGCTGTCGCCGGGACAGCCCTCGGAGGCTGCTCAGTGAAGTGCCGTCCGTCACGCAATAGTGCC